>PNIT01000043.1 GCA_002878135.1 Candidatus Aciduliprofundum sp. | reverse complement strand
TCACACTCTTTTTTTGAATAAATTTTTAAACATCCTTTTTATTCAATAAAATATGCAATATCCGATACAGCTTCCTCACACATTGACCTCAATGCTGTCATACCTCTATCAGAACAGCACAATAACTGGTATTGTACTCATATTTATATCATTAATACTTGTAATTTTTTCCAGATATTTCAAATGGATCTTCCTAATCTCTTTCATAATCATTGAAATCTATCTCTATGCTACGCTCAACTCATATTTTATTGATAAGAGAATAGTACTGGCCGGCATCCTTTCATCCCTTATTTTCATGCCATTCTTTTACCTTGCATTGAAGAATGGCTATTCCATAACGGTGATTAACCTTATACTCATAGGCTATCTGTTGATATTTTTACCATTGATAATAATTTCATCCCTTTACATAGCTGTGGCAATCATAGTATTTTTCATAATTTCTCTTCTCACCTTCACACTCTTTGTCAGGTTGAAGAGGAGAATATACATGATCAGGGGTGAGGAGGTATGAGCTATCAGGGGATCCTCTCCCTATTGGAATCAAGTCCAGGTTTGCTAATACTCTTCACGGTTCTTGTTGCAATTGCTGCCCTTGAAGCCATTGCATACCTAAGGTCAATAAGGTACATACTATTGGGCATACTAATATCTGGGCTTGTATTCATAGGGTTAAACTATTATTTCTTTGGCATAAACATCCATAGCCTTGAACCTGTCCTATATTTCATTGTACTTACTGGCACACTTCTTGTCCTCACATTCATCCTTGCGCTTTTCATATTCATAATCATACTTGTTGATATACTGCTCATACTGCACGTTTTTTTCTTGATGGATCTGAACAGCATTTACACCTGGATAGCCGGTATAATAGTCTCAATTATTTTATTCGTCATTCTTCACTATGCGGGAAAGAAACTTAACAGGGAAGTTTTTGATACAGACAAGGAACTTAAAGGGGGTGCCTGATGGGTGGAGAATGAACTTGAGATTGAGATCAAGGCCCCCATATCTGAACCTGAGGAGTTTGAAAAGAAGGTAAGGGATATGGGAGGGGAATATATTGGTGAGGAGGTGCAGGAGGATGAGTATTTTAACCACCCCTGCAGGGATTTCAGGTATACAGATGAGGCCCTGAGGCTGAGGAAAACAGGTGGATCATCAATCATTACCTATAAGGGCAAAAGGATTGATCTTGAGACAAAAACAAGGATGGAGATTGAATCGAGGGTGAACGGTGATATGAGGGGCATACTCATAGGTCTTGGATTCTCACCAGTTGCAAGAATAAGGAAGATAAGGAGAAGATATATGCTTGAAGGGGTTGAGATCTCAATAGATTCAGTGGAGGGTCTGGGGACCTTTGTTGAGCTTGAAACCCATGGTGATTATGAAAGGGGAAAGGAAAGGTTGTTCGAGATTGCTAGAAAACTTTCCCTTGAAAAGTTTGAAAGAAGGTCATATCTGGAGATGGTGGTGGAAGGGTATGGAAGATTTTGAATCAATCACCTACAAATACTATAGGGGGGAGATGAAGGATTATCTATTCTATTCAAAGTTGGCTGAGATTGAAAAGGATGAGGAGCTCAGGGAATCCCTCAGGAAATTATCTGCAATGGAGAGGGAGCACGCAAGATTCTTCCTATCCATGCTGAGGAATAAGAGGGAGGCAGTGCCGAGATTCAGCGTTCATATATCACTCCTATTGCGCAGGCTCCTTGGTCTATCAATCACACTCAAGATTCTTGAAAGGGGTGAGAAGAGGGCCATAGAATCATATATAAGGATGCTTGAGGGGAACATGGTCCCAGAGGAATACAGGGAAAGGCTTAGGGCGATCATAGTTGATGAGATTTACCATGAGGATTTTTTTGAGCACAGGGAGGAGCTTGTTGCAAGGAGAACAGAGAAAATAAGGGATGCTGTGTATGGCATGTCCGATGGTCTGGTTGAGGTTCTTGCCTCAGTGGCTGGACTTGCACCCGTGCTCATTGTTCCACTTTATGTTGCAATTGGCGGCCTTGTGGTGGGCATATCTGGAAGCCTTTCAATGGCAATAGGGGCATACCTCTCTGTGAAGGCTGAGAAGGACTACAGGGAATCAAGGGTGAGGATTGAAACGCTCAAGTCAAGGGTAACTGGTGAGGTTATGGAAGAGGAAAAGAAGGTGTACTCCAATCCACTTTCATCCGCAATAAATACGGGCCTTTTCTACATACTTGGCGCAATATTCCCAATATTACCATTCCTTTTCCTGGGTGGTAACCTGGCAGTTGTATTATCATTCATACTTGTTGTGACTGCACAGTCAATAACAAGCATCATGATTTCCATACTTTCAGACACACCCATATTGAAAAGCCTTCTAAGGACAGTTTCACTCACTGTATTTGCTGCCCTGAGCACATATCTCATAGGAAATGTGATACATTCTGTGCTTGGTATCTCCATATAGATTATTTCTCTGTGAATCTCCTCCTGGATGCAAATGGCATGAAAGGTCTGCCGTTCCCATGGAAAAATTTGGAAAAGAATTCAACATAGTGTAACCTTGCCCCCTGTATGCCAGGTTCAAATATTGCAATGAGTATGTTTACGCCATGGCCAACTATGAGTACAAGGAATGCAATGGCAATGTGTGATAATACACCATATCTATATGCATGGAGGAATATGTTATCAAGAACAGATGCAAGTATAACGGCTGCAAGGAGTACACCCATAATCCTCGTGAATGAGAGGACATGGCTTATTATGGAAGCCATCTCCATAACTGAGAATATACCCTCACCGTAGAGTATGAGCGCAGTTCCGGCAACGAGAAGTGATATGCCAGCATATACACCAAGTATATTGCCCAGGCCGTAAACGGGTGGCCATTTGAGAAGCCATAGGCCAAAGAGTGTGAAACCCCATGTGATGAGAATCCAGCCTATCCTGCCGTACATCCCCCTCAGATGCGCCTTCCCCTTTTCACCGTAATATCTGTACATTGAGTAATGGTTGATGGCACCAAGTATAAGGCCGTATGTAACGTATATCACACCTATCCAGGCTGTTATTAAGAGAAGCTTTGATACCTCCTTCACGGGATCAAGCAGTGGAGCATATGGAAGCTGTATACCAAAGTATTCGTTGAATATTATACCGAATACTATGCCCCATAATGAGCCGAATATCATGGCCCTGGCTAGCATCCCCCAGCTGTAATTTGACATCATAGTCCTTGCAAAATTCCTGAGGGATCTGGGAAGGAGGCTCCTTTTGCTAGGTCTTGTTACCTTTCTGAGCAACCATAGTGAGAAAATTAGTATTATAACTGCATAACCAACATCGCCGAGCATAAAACCAAAGAATATAGGGAAAATTATGGAAAATATTACGGTTGGATCAATCTCAAGTGAGTTTGGCAATGAATAGAATTTTACAAAAAATTCGAAGAATTTTATTTTTTTGGGGTTTTCAAGTAATGTGGGAGGTTCTTCATCAGTTTTTACCCTCCCCATCAGTATACTATTTGATGTCATCTTTTCCAGCTCTTCCCTAATTTTCTCAAACTCCCTGTCGGGTATCCAGCCCGTTATTGCAAAAACATTCTTTCCATAGGCAATCCTAGTCTTTACCTCATTCTTTTTCATAAATATCTCAAGTTCCTCTGATATGGCGCATACAATATCGTAATATTCCCTGGATATGTCCTCCAGTTCTTTTCTTAAATCCTCCTCAATATTTTTCAATCCCCTTATCTCATCCTTTATCTTCCCTATTAATTCATCCGTTTTACCATCAAACCTATCAAGCTGAAGAATTGATGCATGGTATCTGTTGAGAATCTCAAGTGCCTTTCCCTCCAGTTTTGCGGGACCCGTTACAAAGAACTCAAGGTAATGGTCGCTTGAGAGCCTGTATATCAGATTGCTATTCTTGAGCTCATCTTCAAACCTTTCCTTTTCCTCTATCTCTATCCTTCCTATGAAGAAGAATATGTTTCTTGAATCCAGGTTGCTTGCATCTATGCCTAATTTTCTAAGGATCTCAAGGCTCTCGAGGTTATTCTCAAGTGCCTTAATCTTGGTCTTTATCTCCTCAAGTTTATTCCTTATGGACTGTACATCATCGTCTATATTTATTTCCCTTATCCTGGAAAGTAGATCATCGAGATCTTTGAATCTATACCTTTTCCTAATTTCATGGGGCACAAGATATTTCTCAAGACCCTTGAACCTCACATACTGTTCAGATATCCCTCTGGAATCCTCCTGAACATACCTGTCCAGATATCTTGATATTTCCCTATCAACATTCTCTACCTGTATTACACCCCTCTCATGTAGATAGTCAATAATGGACTCCCTGTAATCTATCAGGGAAATGATGTATATCTTTGACATCTTAACGGGCCTTAGCACCATCTTCACCTTCCAGAATACTTTTGGCTATGGCTAATAGAGAATCATCATCAAGAGTTATTTTTTTCAATTTCTCCATCTTAATGTTCCATTCATTCCTTATCTCATTTATTGTTTTCTCTATATTTTTCCTGTACTCTTCCAGCATGGCATTCTTCAGATTTTCAAGCTCCTTCATAGCATTTGATATTATTTCCTCAGCCTTCCTCTTTGCATCTTCAATTTCCCTCTGAGATTTTTCATTCTCCTCATTCACCATTCTTGTTACGTATTCCTCCATCTCCTTTATTTTTCTTAGGCCTTCATTTATATTCTCCATTTACACCACCAGCATTATAAGTATTATCATGAATATCATGACCGCTATCAGATTAACAAGCCATATGTTCTTAATAAGCCACATTTTCCACATTTTCTCTCTTCTCCAGGTTCTTTTTTATCTTTTTAAGCGTAACGAATGTATCCCTTTCCATCTCATCAAACTTCATCTTAAGGTAGGTGGCCTGCCTCTCAAGTTCAGGTATCAAGACATTCTCTATGGCGTTTGACCTCCTGTTTGTTTTCTCTATCTCAGCAAGAAGCCTTCTAATGGAGTTTTCCACCTCAGCTATCTCAAGTATTGTTTCGTGGAACCTCTCAAAATCATTTATGGATTGATCTATCTTCGCAGAGAGTATGATCATCCTGTATTTTGGATCTATAAGACCCTCTATGGATTTTTTACCCAGCTCAGGTATCCTTATACCCATCACATTTCTTGTTTTCAGGGAAATACCCTGCATCTTTCTCACCATCATGGTAGCATTCTCTATGCCTGTGGATCCATGGTAAATCTCTGCTATCTTTACTGTTTCATACGCCTTTCTTGAGATCTCCTCAAGATTTGTCCTCAGGTTCTTAGACCTCTGGAGGAGCTTGAAGAATTCCATAACAAGCGCTGCCCTCTTAAACTTGAGGAGCTCAAGACCTCTCCTGGCAAGCGCTATCCTCTTCTTAAGTTTCAGGAGTTCCATCCTTGTTGGCTTAATGTTACTGATTGGCATCTTCCTTTCTGTACCTCCTTCCATATTTCTCTATGTGTTCCTTCTTCACCCTCTTTAGCTCGCTTTCCGGTATCTCAGCAAGCAGTTCCCATCCAAGGTTCAATGTTGTCTCTATGCTCCTGTCCTCATCCTTTCCCTGCCCTATGAACCTCCTCTCAAATATGTCGGCAAAGTGAAGGAATTTCCTATCCTCTGGTGTGAGTGCACCCTCACCCACTATTGCACTCAGGCTCCTCAGATCCCTGCCCCTGGCATAGGATGAATAGAGCTGATCGGCAACACCCCTGTGATCCTCCCTTGTTTTTCCCTTCCCTATACCCTGGTTCATCAGCCTGGAAAGGCTCAGCAGTACATCTATGGGTGGATATATACCCCTGTGGAAGAGATCCCTCGATAATACCACCTGACCCTCTGTTATGTAACCTGTGAGATCGGGTATTGGATGCGTAATGTCGTCCCCGGGCATGGTGAGTATTGGGAATTGTGTCACTGACCCCTTCTTTCCCTTTATTCTCCCTGCCCTTTCATATATGGTGGCAAGATCCGTGTACATGTATCCAGGGTATCCCCTTCTTCCAGGTACCTCCTCCCTTGCAGCGGAAATCTCCCTCAGGGCCTCACAATAATTTGTCATATCAGTCAGCACCACTAGCACGTGAAGATCCCTCTCAAAGGCAAGGTATTCTGCGGCAGTGAGCGCCATCCTCGGCGTAATTATCCTTTCCATGCTGGGATCCGAGGCCAGATTGAGGAACATAACAGCCCTTTCAAATGCACCTGTGGATCTGAAACTCTCTATGAAGAAGTTGGCTTCCTCACTTGTGATACCCATGGCTGCAAATATGACAGCAAAATTTTCACCCTCACCTAGAACCTTTGATTGCCTTGCTATCTGTGCTGCAATATCATTGTGTGGCAGACCGGAGGCTGAGAATATGGGAAGCTTCTGCCCCCTTACCAGGGTGTTCATACCATCTATGGCAGATATTCCTGTCTGTATGAACTCAGAAGGCTCATCCCTTGCATATGGATTTATGGCATAGCCAACTATCTCCATCTTCTCCTTTGAGAGTAGGGGTCCACCACCATCCCTGGGATTTCCAAGTCCATCAAAGACCCTCCCCAGCATCTCATCGCTCACAGGTAGCCTTACTATATCCCCAAGGAATTTTACACTTGTATTTGGGACATCAAGGCCCGTGGTTGGCCCGAATACCTGTACTATTGCGAGTCCCTTCCTTGTATCAAGCACCTGACCACTCTTCTTTTCACCATTGGGTAATGTTATTTCCACCAGCTCATTGTATCCTGCATTCTCAACGTTCTCCACAAAAAGAAGAGGACCCGCTATCTGTGATACAGTTCTATATTCAAGCATGTCATTTACCCCCTTTCAGCGAGGAAAATTCATTCCTTATGTTCTCCATGATCCTCAGGATCCTGTCAAGGTTCTTCTCATCTATCTCCTTCATCCTCGTTATCTCATCCCTTACCTTCATGGACATGATCTGTTTTAGTGTAATACCCTCTTCAAGTGATTTCATTGCCTCATCATGGAAAAGAAGAATTGTCTTTAACATCAGATTCTGCTTCTTTAATGAACAGTATGTATCAATCTCATCAAAGGCGCTCTGCTGAAGATAATCCTCCCTTATCAACTTCGCTGTATCAAGTATTACCCTTTCCCTGTCTGGAAGGGCGTCAGGGCCAACGAGCTGTACAATCTCCTGCAGTTCCTCCTCCTGCTGAAGGAGCGCCATTGCCCTGTCCCTGTATATATTCCAGTCCGGGCTTACATTCTTTGTAAACCATTCACCCACGGTGGAATGGTACTGGGAATAGCTTGTTAGCCAGTTAACTGAAGGGAAATGCCTCCTGTTTGCAAGTGATGCATCCAGTGCCCAGAAAACCTTTGTGAGCCTGAGTGTACCCTGTGAAACAGGTTCACTTGTATCTCCACCGGGTGGTGAAACTGCTCCAACAACTGTTACAGAACCCTGGGATCCATTTATGTTTATTACCCTGCCCGCCCTCTCATAAAATTCTGCAAGCCTTCTGCTCAGATATGCTGGATAACCCTCCTCACCTGGCATTTCCTCCAGCCTACCCGAAATCTCCCTCATTGCCTCCGCCCACCTGCTTGTGCTGTCTGCCATGAGGGAAACATCATAACCCATATCCCTGTAGAACTCAGCTATAGTTATTGCAGTATAAACGCTTGCCTCCCTCGCTGCCACGGGCATATTGCTAGTGTTTGCTATGAGTACAGTCCTGTCCATAAGAGGTCCACCAGTCCTGGGATCTATTAGCTCAGGGAAGGTAACAAGTACCTCAGTCATCTCATTTCCCCTCTCACCGCATCCAACATAGACAACAATATCAGTATCTGACCATTTTGCAAGCTGGTGCTGTATAACAGTCTTACCACTTCCAAATGGTCCTATGACACAGGCAGTACCACCCTTGGCAACTGTGAAGAATGTATCTATTACTCTCTGCCCCGTTATAAGGGGTACATGTGGAGGTAATTTTTCCCTGTATGGCCTCGGAAACCTCACATTGGATCTCTGTGTAAGACCGAGGTCAATCATTTTACCTCCAGTCTCAATGGAATAGACATTCTCCCTTATTGTGAATTTTCCCTCTGAAATACTGGCTATCCTTCCCTTTATACCCCATGGGACCATGATCTTCGTATCTATGGTCCTGGATTCCTTAACATAACCAACAATGGTCCCTGGGGAAACATCATCACCAGCCTTCAGGGCTGGTATGAATTCCCATCTTTTATTCTCATCAAGTGGAACAGCCGTTATTCCCCTTTTTATAAAGCTACCGCTCTTCTCCTTGAGAACAGGAAGGGGTCTCTGTATGCCATCGTATATGTTGCCCAGGAGACCTGGCCCCAGCTCAACTGAAAGGGGTGAACCTGTATTCCTCACCTGTTCCCCAGGCCTCAGGCCACTTGTATCCTCATACACCTGTATTATGGATGTATTCCCAGATATCCTTATTATCTCACCCACTAGACCCTCTTCCCCAACAAGCACCACATCATACATCTTTGCATTTTCAACATCCTTTGCCATTACCACTGGTCCTGATACCCTGTAGATTATTCCCATCACATTTCACACTCCTATATCTATACCTAATACACGCTTAACATATTCGCGAAGCACCTCCCCCTCCGGCTTCTTCACGCCAGCTGTTGAAGGTACGAAAACCACCAGGGGCTGGATAGTTGATTCTACCATTTCCAGCTCCTGCTGTGACATGCTGTCCCTTATGGTATCCGAGGCAATTATTATGCCAATATCATCCCTCTTTAAGAGTGATACTATTCTCTTTGCACCCTCTTCTCCTGTCTCCTCATAGCATTCTGTGCACCCCAGGAGCCTGTATCCCAGCACAAGCGCCCTTTCTCCCACAACAGCAATTCTGTAGATATCCCCCATCCTATACCACCCTTATCAGCATGGATCTTATGGTATCCTGTGAGAGACCGTAGTACTTACCATAGGAAATCTTCCTTATGTTTTCCCTTTCAGTCTCATACATCAGGATCAATCCCACCACGGACGCAAGTCCAGGAGAAGCAAGCCTGAATGAGGTAATGTTCTTCTCAACTATATATTTTTCAAGCATTATCTCAAAGTCCTTAAGGTCGTGGTTTGAATGGAATTTCTCAAGTGCACCCGTGAGATCGTAGAAATCCTTTATTTTCTCCACCACCTCATCAACGCTTGATGACTGTAATAGATCATCAAGTCTGGACTTTGTTATGTATCCCCCATCTATCATATAATTCTTTAAATCCATACCAGATATGCCGAGCTCCATACCCCTGATTATTGTCATTATATTTTTTGAGTCTATCTGGCTTGCTATGAGATGTAGCACAGGTAACTCATTCCCAAGATAGATCCTTACCTTCTCCCTGAGGTTTTTAAAGTAAAAGAGATCCAGCTGTATGAGCATCTCACCCGTATCACCTGTCTTCCTGTAGTATTCCAGGCCTTCCATAAGCACCTTTCCATAGGGGAATTTGAGGAGATATTTGACAATCGATTCAACATCATTCTCCTCCACCATCAGCCTGTAATCCTCTGGAGAAATCATACCTGCAAAAAGTCCAGCAGGAAGATCCCTCTCACTTATCAGGAATGTCTCTGTCTCCCTCACTGGTCTTCCAAGAGCCTTTGATGATATTATGGTTTTTATGTTATTTATGTCCCATTTGGATATGTATGCCCTTAGGGCATCCAGTCCAATCCTGGGTGTTGTGCTTAGTGCAATCCTTGAAACCCTCACAAGTGCTGAGTTCACAGATACTTCAATTAAATCTGTCCCGGAGTACCTTGTTGAGAAAAATGAAATGAAGTCCCTGTAGCCAGTTTCAAGCAATGAATTTATTATCTGCTGTATATCCTGCGCAGCTATCAAATTCTCATATTTATTCATGTCAAGGAGATTGCTCTCAATGGCCTTTGATCGCGCATATGCATAGGCATAAGAGATTAATCCCTGCAACCTATAATTCCCCCTTTATTCTATCATATATCTCCTGTTTTATCCAGAGCATTCTTTCGTTTATAAGAGTGCTTATTGAATAGTCTGCCCTCTTTCTTCCATCAGGTGATTCTATAATAACTCCACCCAGAGGCTCCAATCCCTGTGAAAACATTACCTTTTTCTCTGTTTTAACAAGATCCCTGTCCTTCTCAGATATTATTATCACAGAATCATCTCCAAGGAGATCCTTACCCTTTTTTATTGATCTTATGATATAATCACTGTAATCCTTGGTATTTCTCAGCAATGATAATTTCCCTATTACACCTTCCACGCTCCTGTCAATTATCTCGTTGAGAATTCTACTGTACTGCATCTTCATCTCCATATTCACTGTTGATATTGCCTTCCTCTTTTCATATTCAAGCTGTTTTGAGAATGAAGTTTTTCCCTCCTCAATGATCCTCCTTGCTTTTTCGTTTGCGTCACTGATTATTCTTGATACCTTCTCCTGAGTATCCTTCCTTATGATTTCAATCTCTAACCTTCCCTTCTCTTCAATTTCCTTAATTAAATCTTCAATTGCCATTTTTTCAACCAAGGATGTGCATAAGTATGATCAGACCAAACACAAAACCGAATATGAACAGGGTCTCAGGTATAACAAGGAAGAATAGGACCTGACCCATCTTCTCAGGTTTTTCAGCAACCACACCCATCCCAGCTGCACCTATACCCTGTTGCGCAAGACCTGTACCTATAAGACCTCCTGCCATAGATATGGCAGCCGCTAGAGCATATATAGCTGTAGTAATATCCATAAGCTAACCTCCTGCAAGAGGTATTGCATTTATTAATATAAAGTTTTTTTAAAAAATTCTTATGCCAAAATTTTTATTTCAAATAAAATTAGGAGTTACAGTGATGGAAAAAAGTTTAAATCTTAAACTCAACGGTAAGGATTATTTAATATATGGAACTGTAAGGGGCATGCTCAGTGAGGAGAAGGATATTGAAAAAATTTTCATTGAATTTAAACCCGATCTCATCATGGTGGGTATTTCCAAGGAGGATCTTGAGGGCCTTTTTGAGTTCATTAAAAATCCCTTCATGGTGGATATATCGGATTATGAGATAATATGGGGGCTGAACCTTCAGAGATTTGGAAAGGTAAAGCTGCCAGTACCCTCATACCTCAAGGCCGTGGAGATGTCCTTAAAGGAGAATGTAAGGATAGTAGCCATAGATCTGGATGAGAAGGAATATTCAGAGCTATATACAAATAAGATAAGCACATTCATGCTCATAAGACATTCCCTAAGGAAGAAGAAGCTGTACAGAAAAAGGTTCAGTGCAAAAACACCCGAGGAATTCTCTTTGCAATGGGATAATGAGATAAACAGGATATCAGGTTTCAGGGAGATAGAGGATGAGAGGGAGGCCCATATGGCAAGAATGATAAGTGGGAATAGGGAGGGTGAAAGGGTATTTGTTGTTGTTGACTATGAGAGAATGGAGGGTATATTGAAAAGAATAGTATACTGATACCATAATTTTTATATTTGAAAAATTACGCAAAATTTTTATTATCCTATATGCTTACCTAATGATAGGTGATAGTAAATATGCCAGCATTCTTCAGGAGGAGACCGATTAAACCTCTGGATAAGCCCGCTTCAAATGTTGAGCCTAGAAAATACCTTGATCTGAATGAATACGAGGGTGGAATTGAGCTTGGTGGAAGCGGACCAATGGTAAGGATAGGGGAGATATACAGGTTTGAAGAGGTAAAGGATTTCTCAGAGTTCGTTTATAACGGTGACATCCTCATACTTGATTATACGCCAGTGGCTGAGGATGAACTCACATTAAGGAGGATAATAAGCGAATTGAAGAATGTAGCGAAGGACGTTGATGGAGACGTTGTTGCCATTGGTAAGAACTACCTTTTTGTGACTCCAAGCGGAATAAAGATAGACAGAAATAAAATAAGAGTGAAGTAATAATTATGGTAGGAATTAAGTTTGTCGGAAGTGGGGGACAGGGGGTAATACTTGCGGGTCTGATTCTGGGCAAGGCTGCAGCAATCTATGAGAAGAAGGAGGCAGTATTCACAGAAAGCTATGGTGCAGAGACAAGGGGTGGATTTTCAAGCTCTTCGGTTGTAATATCGGATGAGAAGATAGACTATCCATATGTTCTTGAACCTGATATACTCGTAGCCTTTTCACAGCAGGGATATGATTCTGCCCTGGGTACATTAAAATCCACAGGCATACTTATATATGAGAGTGAACTTGTAAAACCAAGGGAGACGGAGAGAATATACGGAATCCCCGCCACCAGGCTTGCCAGGGAAAAGTTCAATAAGACAACATCCGTGAACATGATAATGCTTGGTTTCCTCGTGGCTAAAACAAATGTTGTTTCAAAGGAATCCCTGATAAGGGCGGTGGAGGAATCTGTCCCCAGAGGAACAGAAAAGGAGAATCTTGATGCCGTCAGGCTAGGATACAATTACCAATGAATGTGATGAAAAGAGGGTCAGCTGAGCATATGCTGTGATGAACCCTATGAGTCCCTGATTCATCCAAACATATGTCCGGGGGTGACTTCCTCTCCCCCCGTCGATTTTTTAACCTTTTCTATGGCCTTGATGAAATCCCTCATTGTAACATAATCCCTCATTTCCCTTATTGCATTCATGCCCGCCTCCGTGCATATGGCCTTGATGTCTGCACCGGACATTCCCTTTGTTTCCCTGGCGAGTACCCTTAAGTCAGCATCCTTTACACTCATATTCCTTGTGTGTATCCTGAATATCTGCTCCCTTGCATTTTCATCCGGCAGCGGTATCTCTATGATCCTGTCAAATCTTCCTGGCCTTATCAGGGCCTCATCAAGTATATCTGGCCTGTTTGTTGCTGCTATTATTTTCACATTGCCAAGGGGATCAAATCCATCTATCTCTGCCAGGAGCTGCATGAGAGTGCGCTGCACCTCCCTGTCTCCCGATGTTGATAGATCCATCCTCCTGGCACCTATTGCATCAATCTCATCTATGAAGAGTATGGAAGGTGATTTCTCTCTTGCAAGATCAAAGAGCTCCCTCACGAGCCTTGCACCCTCTCCTATATATTTCCTTACAAGTTCGGAACCAACGGTTCTTATGAATGTAGCATTTGTATGGTGTGCAACTGCCTTTGCTATGAGTGTTTTACCAGTACCGGGAGGGCCTATCAGGAGAATGCCCTTTGGAGGTTCTATGCCCACCTTCCTGAAAAGTTCAGGGTGCAGGAGAGGCAGTTCAACGGTCTCCCTCACCTCTCTCAGCTGCTCCTCTAATCCACCTATGTCTTCGTATGTAATATCTGGCTTTGCTATTATTTCGCTTGCAACAACAGATGGATCATAGCTTTCAGGCAAAACACCTATCACAGCAAGTGTTGTCTTGTTGAGTGCTACCCTGACACCGGATTTTAATTTCTCGTATGGAACATTATCTGATACATTGACAACGAATGATGGTCCTGTGGAGCTCCTCACCACCACCTTTTTGTCAGATAGAACATCCTCAACATTACCGAGGAGGAGTGGCGGCGCCCTCAATCTGTTCAGTTCCCTCTTCATCTGGTCAAGCTCAAACTGGAGCCTTTTAATCTCATTCTCCAGATACCTCTTTTCACTCTCAAGAATCCTTAGATGCTTTAAAAATTCCTCCCTCTCTATATCAAATGATATGCCAGGCTCCACATCATCCTTTGCCATTTACTCACCTTTATCACAATTATTTAAAACACATATATTTATTTTTCTAGAAATTTCTGTATTTATAAAAAAATTAGTTCTTTTAAAATAAAAATCTCAGAAAAGGTTTTATAAAAAATTTGTTTACAATTATCAGTGAAGTAAGATGATATGTGAGGTTTGTGGAAAGAATGTTCCGAGGTTGAGGAAGGTGTTAATTGAGGGGGCAGTGATGAATGTATGCGATGATTGTGCTCGCCTCGGTGTACCCATTGAGGAGAAGAAGATAGTTAAAAGAGAGCATCCACAGATGGTTCCACAGCAGAGGGAGCAGAGGAAGCAGAATGACCTTCTGGATGAGAGTGAGGTACTCGTGGATGATTATGGTGAAAGGTTGAGGCATGCCAGGGAATCAAGGAATCTTTCACTTGAGGACGCTGCAAAAAAACTCCTTGAGAAGAAGAATGTTCTTTCTAAGATTGAGAGGGGTGAGATGAAACCTGATAAGGAGCTCATAAGAAAACTTGAAAGGTTCTATTCAATAAAATTGACTGAAAAGGTGATCCACGGTGAAACCATATCAAAGACTAAGAATGAAAAACTCACCCTGGGGGATTTAATAAAGAAGGAATAAGTTATTCTATTAACCTGGTCCTTATCAGGGATCTCAGAACAACACCATCGATCTCATCGTTTGTCTGCTTGTTCACTATGCAGATTGCCAGAACTGGATTTCCACCGTTTTTCTTTATGTCCCTTATAGCCTTTGACATTGTTTCCCCTGTACTCACAACATCATCCACTATAACGACGTTCTTACCCGCCACCGATGCATAGTTTGAGCTGAATGTACCCTCCTTGTCCGTTGGGCTTGGTCTGTAAATTATTAGTTCAGAATCTAGCTGCTCAGCAACAAATGTTGCTATTGGAATACCATTTATCGCAATACCAACAATAGAATCCACTGAAAAACTCTTTGAATTCATTTCCTCCAGTATTATATCAGAAAATATTTCAGCAAGCTTGGAAATCCTGTAAGGATAAACACCCACTGACCTCCACCCTATCCTAACATCCTTAGGGGCAGAAACCTTCTTTTCAAAACCTCTGGACAATAACCATTGTACAGTTTGTGTTGAAAGATGCAATTCTGTAGCAATCTCCTTCTCGGGGATCCCCTTGTTCTTAAGTTCAAGGGCCTTTTTTGCAAGTTCATCTATGTCTTTCATCTTTGATCACCTACATGTTCTGTATTTTTTTCACTTAAATTAATATTTTGGTGAATTGATTCAAAATGTGTAAAAAGCCTTATTCCATATTTTTTAATGAATAATTTTTCCAGTGAGTTTGATATATCCTCCATTTTTTCAAGGGTTATCCCAGGATCAAAATACAGGAAGACATCAGCATGTGGACCCCTTGAGGATGAATATATCTCAAAATCCCTGTAACCCTTTATCTCGGGGAAGGATTTTATTATCTCCCTGAAATCAAGTTCTATACTGTTGCTTAGGTTAACATCATATGTATCCACATGAACTGTTGCATCCATACCAAGCCTATCCCTTATATCATTTTCAACATTGCTAGCTATCATGTGAGCCTCGCCTGCACTTATTGAAGAGTCAAGGTCAATGTGCAGTGTAATTATCTTCCTGTTACCGTAGTCATGAACCATTATGTCATGTGCCTTAACTCCATTCCTTGAAAATATATCACGGAGAATCCTCATCTTTTCATCTGGGAGACTTTCACCCAGAAGTTTACTTATGCCCTTCCTTGAAAAAATCATGGCCTCGTATATTATCAGAATACCCACGAATATTGAGAAAATGCCATCAAGGTAGATGAAGTATCCATTGAGGAATATTACTGCAATGACACCGATTGAAAGGAGAGCATCGCTCCTGTGATGCCAGGCATCAACATTAAGTGCATCGCCTTCTATCTTCCTTCCATAGTGGAATGCAAGCCTAGCCATACCCTCCTTTATTATAACCGTAAGGAGTATAACTGCGATGAAGAATATGTTGAATATTATCTCCTCAGGTTTCAGCAGCCTGAGAAAACCCTCGAATACTATGAAACCCCCCGTGAGGAATAGTACTATGGCACCCATGAGTGTTGTCAGGTGCTCTATCCTCCCATGACCCAGGGGATGGAGTTCATCCGGTGGTCTGCTTGCAAAATAAAATCCTATAATTATTATAATGGATCCAATGATATCCGTCAATGTGTGGTATGCGTCAGAGATCAGGGAGAGACTATTTATCATTATACCTATATATAATTTGAGAATGAATATGACAATGTTACCTGCCACGCTTACCGTACCCTCAAGGTAGGCATACTGCTCCCTTCTCATCTGTCTCATAATTTTTTCAGCGTATTTAAGGTTATTTTATTAATATTCTACCTCAGCTGGGGAAAAATTTTTTAAGCTAGCTTTAATTTTTCCATGGGTATATGGATAAAAAGGAAGAGCTCATGCAAACAATAAAGAAGATGATGCAGTATCTTGGTTTTGGAGATGCGGAAAGTACCATATATGCGCTTCTGGCACTTTCAAATGAGCCACTCACCATAATGGAAATAGCTGGAAAAATTAATTATTCAATTGCAAGAATATATTCATCAATAAGCTATCTTATGAAGGAGGGTCTCGTGGAGAAAAACAGGGAAAATGGTACCACTAAATACACGGCGAATATAAACTTCATAGATGTTTTTGAAAGGAGAAGGCAGGAGATCATGGAGAAATTCCTCCTTCCAATAATAAGTATGCAGGATCATGATGAAAGGGTGAGGAGGATAGTTGAATATTCAAAACAGGTTTACAACTATTTTGAAAAGCTGAATGAGCTGAATAAGAAAACACTTGTCTGATGGGCCGGTAGATCAGTTGGTAGATCGTTTGCTTCGCAAGCAAAAGGCCCCGGGTTCGAATCCCGGCCGGTCCATTTTTGCGAAATACTCATATATAACTTCAGTATTGAGCTTCTCATAATTTCAAGGTCGATAAACATGGTAACTGTCTATGATGTGGATCCGGATAAATTCCTGAAAGAATTAGCCGAAAGGCTGAAAAAGGAGGATATAAAGCCTCCGGAATGGGCAAAGTGGGTAAAGACTGGTATACACAGGGAAAAGGGGCCGGTGGATGATGACTGGTGGTATCTGAGACTGGCGAGCGTATTCAGGAAGATTTATGTAAAGGGCCCCATAGGAACATCAAGGCTTTCCTCAGAATATGGTGGAAAGGTGGACAGGGGTACCAAGCCCTACCATGCATGGAAGGGGAGCAGATCCATAGTGAGGAAATGTCTCCAGCAGCTTGAGGCACTTGGATATGTTGAGAAGAATAAGAAGGGAAGGGTAGTTTCGCCCAAGGGTAGATCATATCTTGATAAGCTTGCAGAGGAAATTGTAAAGAAAGGTAGTTGAGGTGAGTATATGTCTGAGGAGGACAGGGAGCTAGAGGAAATAAGGCGAAGAAAATTGGCACAGCTCCTTGCCCAGCAGTCCATGGAAGAGCAGGAGGTACAGAAGGAGAGGGAGGTACAGGAGGAAAGGTTAAGGATCCTGAGGCAGTACCTTACGAGTGAGGCAAGGGAAAGGCTTAACAGGGTAAAGCTCGTTAAACCTGATCTTGCGGAGGCTGTAGAAAATCAGATAATATACCTTGCTCAGACGGGAAGGCTCAACAGAATGATTACAGATGATGAGATTAGAACACTACTGGCCAGGCTGAGTGAGGGTAAGAGGGATATAAAGATTGAAAGGAGATGAAAAGGATGGCAAGAAATAAACATGTGGCAAGGAAGTTTAGGTTGATCAGGCATATGAGGACGAACAGAAGGGTACCGGGATGGGTAATGATAAGGACAGATAGAAAATTTGTCACACATCCCCACAGGAGGAACTGGAGGAGAAACTCACTGAAGGTATGAGGTGATAACAATGGCAGATAATGAGATTATAATGAACATACCCCTGAGGAGATTGAAGCTTGTTTCAAGGAGAAGAAGATCAAACGTCGCCATAAAATTGATAGAGCTGCATGTTTCAAAACATCTCAAGATACCCCTGGAGAATGTATGGATAGACCCGAAGCTCAACGAGGTAATATGGAAGAGGGGCATAGAAAAGCCACCCTCCAGGATATCGGTTAAGGTGGTCAAATATCCTGAGGAGAACACAGCGGAGGTATATGCTGCGTAGGTAGGAAGAGAATGCTTTTAAAAGGAAGGTTGCACAACAGTCCCTACGTGGGAGTTTTTTCAGTATGCAATGAATCAATGGCCATAATACCAAAGGATTCAACACCAGATGAGGAAAAACTTGTGAAGAGGGCACTGGATGTTGATGTGCATAAAACCTTCATAGGTGGCTCTCCTCTCCTAGGCAGCCTAATGGTGATGAACTCCAAGGGAGCTGTTGTGGCTGATTTCGGTGAACTTGAGGATCTACATTTTATGAAGGATGATTATAACATACTTTTTATTAATGATAAGATAAATGCTGTTGGGAATGATATACTTGCAAGCGACAGGGTAGCCCTTGTACATCCGGATTTTGAAAATGAGACGATCAGATATATAGGGGAGGCCCTTGACGTAGAGGTTGTTAAGGGTATGATAGGTGGTATTAAAACTGTGGGATCTGTGGCTGTTGTTACAAAGAATGCACTTCTTGTGAATCCGCAGGTGGATGAGAAGGAGATAAAATTTTTGCAGGATCTATTCAGGTTACCTGTACATCTTACCACAGCAAATTTTGGATCCATTTACATAGGTGCATCTATGATCGCAAATTCAAAGGGCGCGCTTGTGGGTGATCTCAGCACACCAATAGAGGTATTCGAGATTGAGGATGCAATAGCATCAAAGTGAGAATACCCATACCTCTTTTTCCTTTGGAAGTTCATCCCTGTTGAATCTCTTCTCCCTTCCCTGTTTCTTCACCTTTTCCTTTTCGAAGTGCTTGAGGAAATTTTCAACGGGCTCAAGATTGAGCTTAAGACCCTTTGTACTGAAGTGCATTGGTACGGTTATCCTTGGTTCCACCATCTTAACAATCTCAAAGGCCTTGGATGAATCTATTGTATAAACGGAGCCCACCGGAATGAAAAGGAAATCCACATTTTTAATGAAATCAATTTTTTCCCTGTCTGGTATGCGGCCAAGGTCACCCAGGTGAGCAAAGCTTATTCCATCAAGCTCTACCCTGAATATCCTTACCATTCCCCTTTCAGCACCGCCACTCTCATCATGATAATCCATGACGCACTGATACTTCAAATTTTTGAAAATTCCATTGCAATCATCCCTTACAACCTTTGGGAGACCCCTGACAACATGGACTGCATTGTGGTCAAAATGTTCGTGCGTGATGAAAACAAAATCTGCCCTTGCATCAGGGACAGGTAGGCCTATGCTCTTTCCATCGTGGGGATCGAAAAGTATCACAAGCGAACCTCCCACCTCGAAGCAGGAATGGCCGTGGTATTTTATGTAGTTCACAAGTGTTAAATAGAGGTTTCATTTATTTAAACTTTATGTATTACAGGGTAGAAGAGGACACACTCTTCCTCCTCGATCATGTAAGGCCCAGGGGAAGGATACTAGAGATAGGTGCAGGGTCGGGATACATATCATTCTCACTTGCAAGGATGGGATACGATGTCACGGCCACGGATATTGATGATGATGCAATTGAGCATATGAAGGATGTGGTTGAAAGGGAGAAAATAGATGTAAGGGTTATAAAATCAGATCTCTTTGATGATGTGGATGGCGAGTTTGACACCATCATATTCAACCCTCCATACCTTCCCGGTGATGCTGATGAGGATGTTGCCATATACGGGGGTAGGGAAGGAGAGGAGGTCATTTATAGATTCCTTAAGGATGCGTATGCACATTTGAAAAATGAGGGTTCAATATTCATCATCCTTAGTTCCTACAACAATGTTGAAAGAATGAAGGAAAGATTCAATAATTATGAATTCAGGATGCTGGATAGAAAAAATTTTTTCTTTCACAGCATTTATGTATATGAGTTGAAGAAGAGATGAAGAACCTTGAGGAACTTGTGAAGGAACTCATCAGGGAGGGTTTCATAAGGAGCGAGTCTGTGAGGGAGGCCATGCTCACCATAGACAGGAAGGATTTTGTACCCTACATATACAGGGAAGAGGCATATATTGATGAGCCCCTCCCAATAGGTGAGGATCAAACAATATCCGCGCCGCATATGGTGGCGATTATGCTTGAGCTCCTGGACATAAGGAGAGGCATGAAGGTTCTTGAGATAGGTACAGGATCTGGATATAACGCCTGTCTAATGGAATACCTCGCATATCCTGGCAGGGTGATTACCATTGAGAGGTTGAAATCACTTTATTACATAGCTCAGGAGAACATAAAGAGATGCCCACATTCAGAGAATATAAGAATTGTCTACGGTGATGGTTCCCAGGGATATCCTGAGGAGGCACCCTTTGATAGGATTGTGGTGACGTGCGGGGCGCCTGATATACCTCAAGTCCTGCTTGAACAGCTATCTGAGGGTGGAATAATGGTGATACCCGTGGGAGGCCACTATTTCCAGGATCTCTACAGGGTAATCAAGAGAAAGGGGGAGATAGTTAAGGAGAACCATGGATCAGTGGCATTTGTTCCCATGATAGGTAAATTTGGTTTCAAAGAAGAATTTTATATATAGTTGCAATATCCTTGATTGGGTGCAAAATATGGTAAGGGTGGCAATCAATGGTTTTGGAAGGATAGGGAGGCTAACCTACAGGATCGCTCTTGAGAGGAGGGATATAGAGCTTGTTGCGGTTAATGACCTTGTTGATGCAAAGTCACTTGCACATCTCCTCAAGTATGATAGTAATTATGGCACACTCAATGCGGATGTTAAGAGTGGTGAGAATTATTTTGAGGTGAATGGTAAAAGGACACATACATTCAGTGAGAAGGATCCATCTAAGCTTCCATGGAAAGACCTTGACATAGATATTGTTGTTGAATCCACAGGACAATTCACGGATGGCCAGAAGGCGATTGCACACATAAATGCTGGTGCAAAGAAGGTGATCATATCGGCGCCTGCCAAGAATGAGGATTTCACGGTGGTTCTAGGTGTAAATGAGGAAAAATATGATCCCAAGAAGCACAGGATAATATCCAATGGTTCTTGCACAACAAATTGCATAACGCCCATAGTTAAGGTAATAAATGATGAGTTTGGAATAGAGAAATCATTCATGAACACTGTTCATTCAGTCACCATGGACCAGAGGCTGCAGGATGCCCCACATAAGGATTTCAGGAGGATGAGGGCAGCATCGCAGTCCATCATACCAACATCAACAGGTGCTGCTAAATCCGTTGCCGTTGTTATACCAGAGATGAAGGGTAAGTTCGAGGCAATATCCATGAGGGTTCCCACAAGCACAGTAAGTGTTGTTGATTTTGTGGCTCTTGTGAAGAAGAGTACAACAAAGGAGGAGATACTGAAGGCATTTGAGAAATACGCAAATGGAAGGATGAAGGGAATACTGGGCATATCATACGAGCCGCTCGTTTCCATAGATTTCAAGGGTACAACATATTCTGCTGTGGTTGATGCAGAATTGATTCAGGTCAATGGGGAAAACTTAATAAAAGTGGTGGCATGGTACGATAATGAATATGGGTATGCCTGCAGGTTGGTGGACCTGATAGAGTATATCCAGCAAAAAGGTATATGATGGTGCTTAATGGTGGCAAAGGAAAAGAAGGTTGAAAGTATTGAGGACCTACCGGGCGTGGGTCCTGCGATAGCAGAGAAATTGAGAGATGCGGGTTTCACTGATCTTATTACACTTGCAGTTACACCCCCTGCGGATATTGCCGCTGCCGCAGAGATAGGTGAGGCACAGGCAAAGAAGATAGTGGAGGCAGCAAGGAAGTTTGCTGATGTTGGTAACTTTGTTACAGGGGATGTTGTTCTTGAGAGGAGGCAGCACATATCCAAGCTCACAACAGGATCCCAGGCGCTTGATAATCTTCTAGGTGGGGGTCTTGAAACACAGGCAATCACAGAACTCTTCGGGCCATTCGGTTCTGGAAAGACTCAGCTTATACACCAGCTCCTGGTAAATGTTACAATGCCTGAGGAGAGGAAGGGTCTAAACGGTGAGGCAATACTTATAGATACTGAGAACACATTCAGGCCGGAAAGGATAGAACAGATGGCAGTTGCACTTAATCTTGATCCAAAGGAGGTTCTTAAAAAGATCCATGTGGCAAGGGCGTACAACTCAAGCCATCAGATGCTACTTGTTGAAAAGGCATTTGAGACAGCAAAGCAGCATCCCATACGGCTCATTGCTGTTGATTCTCTCACAGCTCACTTCAGGGTTGAGTACACAGGAAGGGGTGCTCTGGCCGAGAGGCAGCAGATGCTCAACAGGCACATGCATGATCTCCTCAGGTTTGCAGACATATACAATGCTGTTGTGGCAGTGACAAACCAGGTTTCAGCAAGGCCGGATATATTCTTTGGCGATCCAAACCAGCCAATTGGAGGAAACATTGTTGGCCATACTGCCACATTCAGAATATCCCTGAGAAGGTCCAAGGGCGACAAGAGGATAGCGAGGCTCATAGATTCACCATCACTGCCTGAAGGGGAGGTGGTGATAGTGATAAATTCGGAGGGTGTTAGGGACGGTTAAGTCTTATACCTGAGGATAGCGCCAATACCCCCAAGATTTGATAGCATCCTTCCGTACTCATGATGTGAGCTTATTATAACGATCTTACCACCCATGTTCTCAACAGTCCTCATCACCTGTTTGTAATCTTCATGCTTCAATTTAGTATCAAGTATTAGAAGTGTATCCACAGCACCCATCTCCGCATATTTTTTTACCTCATCAAAACCGTACGCATACCTTCCTTCCCTTCCAATCTCATCCAGGAGCATTGATACGTAATCTATCTCCTCCCTGAGCCTGTAATCCCTTAGAATCCTGTCCATCGCACCTGATCTTAGAGCCTCATAGATACCCCTTTCACCCGCATATGAGGTATCAACGGGTATGATGGATGATCTAAGGGACTGATCATTTATCTTTTTAAGGAAATTCTCCTTGAAGAATCCAGGACCTGTCAGAAATATTGGCATACCCTCCTTCCAGTACTGTGAAATCTTCTCAATTATTTCACCGTAATCAGTTTCACCATCTTCCATCTCCTTGGATGGCTTTGAGAGCCTTATCTCTGCAAGTATCTGTATACCATAGTCCCTGAGCATAGCCACAGTTGCACTCTCATCATCCATTGAAACGAATAAAGCCTGTATGCTCCTTTTCTCAGATTTTTCTATCTCCTCAACAAGCGTTCTTGAGATATATTTTTTAATAATCTCCACTGTATCCCCTACAGAGAAGTTGAGGCTCTGATAGTGGCCCAGGTATTCCTCTGGACCTATGATTATCCTCCCCCTTACCCTGAGTCTATCAGTGAACTCCTGAAACTCCACCTCCTCCACCTCTATACCAACGTTTATCCTTATCCTCTCACTCTTCTTGGATCTAACAGTATCATTCCTCTCATCACCCTTCCTGAAGGTTGTACCAAGGACAGTATCACCCCTTTCAATGATGTTCCCCAGGAGCCAGAGATCATCAAGATTTGTTATCCTAAGTTTCAGGTATCCTTCATCCTCCCTAATCTCCTCTACCTTCAAATCCAAGCACCTCTTCAAGCGTCTCTATTATTCTTTTTGTGTGTGATCCCATCCAGTAGATCCTGCCACAGCCGGGGCATATGTAAAATTCCTCATGGTTCAGGAATACATTCTCAGGAACTCTGCCCTTTACCTTCTCCTTTTCTATTTTTTCAAGGGGGGTATTGCATACACTGCACCTGCTCAGCATCATTTTTCCATCAAGATTGAATCTATCTATTACCTCCTTCAGCTGTTCCAGGTAGTTTTCAGATTTTATGAGGAGTGAGTTACTGTACCTTGAACATAAAACCCTATCCCTTGAGAGTAGTACCCTTTCCTGGCTCCTTGCTATATCAATTATTGAATCATCGTCCAGCGGCTTTTCAGGATAGAATGTATCATAACCAAGGAGCCTTAAATATCTGGCAAGCCTGCCGAGCATGTGGTCGGTAACAAATTTCATCATTTCACCATATTATATTTGAATGAAAAATGTTTCTCATCCTTTATATATTTAAAATTTTTATCCTCACCTATGAAAATTTATGACACCCTTTCCAGGGAAAAGAAGGAATTCCTGCCCATGGAAGGAAGGAGGGTAAAGCTTTTCGTGTGCGGTCCCACAGTGTATGATTACTCTCACATAGGGCATGCAAGAACCTATGTATTCTTTGATACAATGGCCTCCTATCTCAGGTACAAGGGTTACCATGTTTTTTATCTCCAGAACATCACGGACATAGATGATAAAATAATCAACAGGGGAAGGAATGAAAAAAGGGATCCCCTTGATATATCCCTTGAGTTCATGCTCCACTATTTTAATGATATGAGATCCCTCAGGGTAGATTCCGTGAACATATATGCACCTGCAACATACTTTATAGATAGAATTATTGATCAGATACAAAGACTCTATGACCTGGGATACGCATATGAGACGGATGATGGTGTTTATTATGATGTATCAAGATTCAGAGAATATGGAAAACTATCTCATCAATCACTTGATATGATAAGGGCAGGTGCCAGGGTGGAGGTTAATGAGAATAAGAGACACCCGGCGGATTTTGCCCTCTGGAAGAAGAGGAAGGAGGGCGAACCATTCTGGGAATCCCCCTGGGGTGAAGGCAGGCCTGGCTGGCACATTGAGGATACGGCAATAACGGAATACTACTTTGGTCCACAGTACGATATTCATGGAGGTGGATCTGACCTTATATTCCCACACCATGAATGCGAGATAGCCCAGATGGAGGCGGTTAGCGGGAAGAAACCCATGGTTAACTACTGGATGCACACTGGCCTGCTCACCATAAGGCAGGAGAGGATGGGCAAATCCATGGGGAATGTGATAAACATAAGGGAAATACTTAAAAATGTTGAGCCAGAGCTTCTCAGGTATTTCCTTCTATCTAGCCATTACAGATCACCTGTTGATTTCAGCTATGAGAGGATTGATGAGATAAGGCAGAGCTGGGAGAAGATAGTCATTGCATACAGGAAGATCCTGAAGAAGGAATCGAAAGAGGGTGAGAGTTTCATTGATGATATAAGGAAATACAGGAGGATGTTCGAGGATGCCATGGATGATGATTTCAATACACCGGAGGCAATATCCGCAATCCAGCTCTTCGTGAATTTCATAAATAAGAATATGGATGGAATGGGTATGGGGGATATAGAAGAATCAATAAAATTCTTCAATGACATTGATTCAATTCTAAAGATAATACCATCAGGAAGGGTTGCAGAGGAAAGGATAATAGAGCTCATACTATCCATAAGGAAGATGGCAAGGGAAAGGAAGCTTTACGATATATCGGATTACATAAGGGAAAAGCTGAGGGAAAATAATATCAACGTGGAGGATATGCAGGAAGGACAGATATGGTACAGGAAATAGAATACTTGTATTCTCTCTCCAGGTTCGGTATAAAGCTGGGTCTAGATGTCATGCTTGAGTTCTCACACCTCATTGGTGATCCACAGAATGCATTCAGAAGTGCACACATAACAGGGACCAATGGTAAGGGATCCACCAGCGCCATGCTTTATTCCATAGTAAGGCAGAAGTATTCTGCAGGTCTATACACAAGCCCCCATATAAGGAGGTTCAATGAAAGGATAATAGTTAATGATAGGGAGATAGATGATGATTTCATCGTGGAATGGGTGAGGGATAAGAGGAAAATAATAGAGGATATGGGAAAAAGGAACAGGCAGCCCACATTCTTCGAGGTAACAACAGCAATGGCATTCGATTACTTCAGAAAGACGGGTGTGGATGTTGCCGTGGTTGAGGTAGGTATGGGCGGAAGGCTTGATTCGACCAACATAATAAGGCCTGATGTTACGGGTATAGTAACAGTTTCACTCGAGCACACGGATAAGCTTGGGGATACACATGAGAAGATTGCCTATG
Organism: Candidatus Aciduliprofundum sp.; assembly: GCA_002878135.1. Classification (GTDB taxonomy): domain Archaea; phylum Thermoplasmatota; class Thermoplasmata; order Thermoplasmatales; family ARK-15; genus ARK-15. The sequence goes on along the minus strand of PNIT01000043.1, from coordinate 9,297 downwards.
AAAAGGCTGGCATAATAAAGGAAGGTGTTCCGGTTGTGGTGGGTGTTGAGCACGAGGGGGCGCTCAGGGTAATCAGGGAGGTGGCGGAATCCAGGAAATCAAAGATCTACAATGTGAACGATATATTCGATGTTACTTTTTCATCAATATCCCTTGATGGTACATATTTCCATGCCAGGGATGAAAATAATGATTACTGGGTAAACATACCACTCATAGGAAGGCATCAGATAAAAAATGCACTGATGGCCATCAAGATGGCCCAGATATTCGATCCCGAGCTTGATTACAGGTACATATCAAACGTAAGATTTCCTGGGAGGCTTGAGGTAAAATCAAGAACACCCCTGGTTCTAACGGATGCTGCTCACAATCCAGAGGCTGCGAGAAACCTTTCAAATACCATAGAGGAGCTATTCCTGAGGAAGCCTGTAGTGGTGGTAACACAGCTGAAGGATAAGAACTATTCCGCATTTCTAAAGGAGATATCTAGGATAAGTGACCATATGATTGTAACTGAGGTAAAGGATGAGAGGAGGAAGGAGGCTGAAATACTCGCGGAGGAGGCAAAGAAATATACTAAAAGCGTTGAATGCATCAAGGAATCATCGGGTGCATTCAAAAGGGCATATGAGATCTCAGATTTTATCCTTGTGACGGGATCTCTATATCTTCTGGGTGAGTTTGAGGAATGGCTGGAAAAAAGGTAATCATTGTAACGCCCCAGGAAGACAGGGAGTTTCTTGATCTGGCCGGATCCCTTGACTTTGATGTTCTGGGTATATTTACATTCAGGCACTATTCCAATGAATTTTTTGTTGGTAAGGGTAAGATTGAGGAGATAAAGGAATTCCTGAAGAATAACACTGTGGATAAGATACTAATTAATGGTAAGCTGAAATCCAGCCAGTGGTATAACCTTGAGAAGGAGCTTGGTATAGAGGTTCTGGACAGGGTAAATCTCATAATAGAGATATTTGCAGACAGGGCAAGGACTAAGGAGGCAAGGTTGCAGGTGGAACTTGCTAAACTCAGATATCAGATACCTGTACTGAAAGAATGGATTCATAGGGCGAGAAAGGGTGAGCATCCTGGTTTCATGGCAGGGGGTGAATACGATGTGGATCAGTATTACCTACTGGTTGAAAGAAGGATAAAAAAGATAAGGGAGGAGCTGGAAAAGGTGAGGAAGGAAAGGGAGGAGAGAAGGAAAAAGAGGAGCAGGAGGGGTTATTTCACAGTGGCAATTGCGGGTTATACGAACAGTGGAAAGAGCCAGCTTATGAAATCACTTTCAGGTGAGCAGGTGATCGTTGAAAACAGGATGTTCTCAACACTTGTTTCAAAAACATCGAGGATAGCAGGCATAAAAAAGAGGATACTGATAACAGATACTGTAGGTTTCATAAGAAATCTACCCCCATCAGTGATAGAGGCATTCAATGCTACCCTGGAGGAGATATTCAGGGCAGACATAATAATACTTCTCCTGGATGGCACAGATGAAATGGATACGTTCAGGGAGAAGCTTGACACAGATATGGACATCCTAAAGGGAGTTGAAAAATGGAAGATACTTCCCGTTATAAACAAGATAGATTCCCATATTGATGATATTGAAGAAAAGGTATCAATGGTCAAGGAGGCATTATCAGAACCAATTCTAATCTCCGCAAAGACTGGTGAAAATCTGGATATACTTCTGGAAAGGATCGCTGATATGCTTGATTATAATGCAGAGTATTCCATTACATTAAGCGGAGACAGGGATTATATGGGTTTACTATCATTCATTTATGAATATGGTGATATTATTCAATTCAAGGTGGATGGAAATATATATATTAAATTTAAAATAAATTCAAGATTCTCAGGACAGATTGAGAGATTCATCAAATATATTAAAGGAAATGATTAAAATTCATTCCTGCCTTTGAAATAAACTTTTTGATAAAAAATCTGTTAAAGAAATCTTTTTTTAATACGTTGACTATAAAGGGGTTTGCAGGGACCAGGAATGGATAACATATTTAAGAAATATCTGGAGGGCACATTCCCGAAAAATATTGATTATGGGGTGTTCGAACCATCCTTCATACCGCACAAAATGCCACACAGGGAAAAGGAGATTGGTGTGATCGCTGAAAATCTCGGGAGGATATTGCTTGGTGGAAGACCAAAGAACATCCTTGTGTTTGGGAAATCTGGGACAGGGAAAACAGCGGCCATGAAATACATAGGTAGGGAGCTTGAGGAGGCATCAAGGGAGAGGGTGAATGTTAAGACAGTTTTCATCAATTGCCAGGTGAAGGATAATTCTTATTCGATATTTGAGACCCTTGGAAATGCCTTTAATGGTGAAAGGATACCCTTCACAGGTTGGTCCTTTGACAGGCTCTACGCTACAACAAGGAAGAACCTTGACCAGTGGGGAGGTAATGTCATATTGGTCCTTGATGAGATAGATAGGTTTGTCAAGAAGAATGGTGATGATTTCCTGTATCAGATACTGCTTCTTGATTCAGAGCTGGAGAAATCAAGGATTACCATAGTTGGAATAACAAATGACCTTAAGTTTTCAGAGTACCTTGATTCAAGGGTGAAGAGCAGGTTGAATGAGGAAAAGATAGTTTTTCCACCATATTCCTCAGACCAGATATACGATATCCTGATGGACAGGGTAAATATTGCTGGAATAGGTGGATTTGTATCCGAGGGCGCATTGAGATTAATATCCTCACTTGCCTCACAGGAGAATGGTGATGCAAGGAAGGCAATAGAGATGCTCAGGACATCCATACAGATCGCATTTTCATCAGGTGACAACAGGGTAGAGGAGGCTCATGTTTTTTCAGCAAAAACAAGGATGGAGTATGATGCTGTGATGGAAACAATAAGGACATTGCCTGTACAGGCAAAGGCACTTCTTCTGGGAATAATTCTCCTGAGGGAATCAGGTAATGTGCAGTATACAACTGGTGAAGTTTTTGAGGCCTACAGGAATGTTGCAAATGGTGCAAATCTTCCAGTGCTAACACCCAGGAGAATCTCTGACATGCTCTCTGATCTTGATTCACTTGGTCTCATTACGGCGCACGTCACATCTCTTGGCAGGTATGGAAGGACAAAGATGATAGAGATAAATGTGTCCTTCAACGATGCAAAGAAGGTGATATTTGAGGATGAAAATTTCTCCAGATTGAAAAATACACCCACAATGAAGCAGTTGAGGCTCACTTGAAAATTGATAAATGTTAACATGTTAACATATAATTTTTTTCATAGGATCGTTATCCCTTGAAGCATGCATGAATATACCCCAAGGGAAAGATACTGGATACTGATACTCGCCTTCCTTGGATTCCTTTTCGACGGCTATGATCTCCTGATATATTCATTCACCATTGTGCCCATTGAGAAGTCTTTCCTATCATCGGATATCACAATGGGAATAATAGCCTCCATCACACTCTTCTCCACGCTTGTGGGTGCAATCACCTTTGGCTGGGTGAGCGACAGATATGGAAGGAAGAGGGGTCTTATGCTTACAATTGCAACTTATGGCATAGCAACATTCCTTTCGGCGTTTACACAGGATATAAAGCAATTTGCAATCACAAGGGCTGTTGCTGGCTTTGGTATTGGAGGTGAATGGGGCATAGGATTCTCATTGCTCAGCGAGGCGTGGGGGAAGAACAGGGGGCTTGCAGGTGGCATTCTTCAGTCGGCATTCTCCGTGGGCATGGTGCTTGCCGTTTACGTCTCAACAATTTTTCTCATACTGTATCCATCGGAAGGATGGAGGTATGTATACATCACCGGTGGAATACCCGCAGTCCTCGTTGCACTCATAAGATACTATATACCGGAGAGTAAGGCCTGGCTGGAATCATCAAGGGTAAGGATTAGGATGGAAAGGCTGAAGATATTCCTAAAATTTGAAACATTGAGATATCTTCTATCAGCACTCCTCCTCACATCAGGCTTTTTCTTCATGGCCTATGCAATAATCACCTGGTGGCCAAAGATCCTTGTAACGGTATATTCTGTTTCACCGGGTGAATTTTCCCTGCCACTGATGGTGGGTTCCATAATACAGGTGCCAATCATATTCCTTGTGGGTTATGTTTCTGACATCATTGGCAGGAAAAGGACATCAATACTCTTTGCCTCACTTACATTTGTATCATTAATGGTATGGTTATGGCTTATGCTCGGTGCGGGAACTTCCCATGAAAATATCTGGACCTGGCCCGTAATGGATGGTTACCTCTTCTATCAGGCAGTTAGCCTTTACATAGGGGTTTTTGGTATATGGTTCTCAGAGATATTCACACTTAAGATAAAGTCAACAGCTTCAAACATATCCTATATGGCCGGAAGGGGTATTGGAGGTGCACTCTCAGCAAGCATGGTGGTCTTATTTTCAGTCTATTTTCATGGGCTTCAGTTCAGCATGCTCTTCCTTGCAATTGCTGGCCTCATATCAAGTTTCATAGCCATACTCCTGCTACCTGAAACAAAAACATAATTAAATCAAACAATATTTCCCTGCCCCATGGATTTAATAGAACTTATAGGATTCATAGCAGGCATACTCACCACATCATCATTTCTCCCCCAGCTATTGAAGATACACAGGAACAAGTCAGCAAAGGAGGTCTCCCTGATCATGTACATTATAATATCCACAGGAATATTCCTCTGGTTGCTTTATGGCATTGAGATAAACTCACTTCCCATCATAGGGGCAAACGGTGTTTCACTTGCCCTGACACTCCTCATTCTTGCGGGAAAATTGAGGTATGGCTGATCAAGTAAATTTTGAGTATATCCTGAGGAATATGTTGAGTGGGAATTTAATTTTAAAGTCCTTTACCCAGTAGAGATCATCTTTTCCATAATCCTCCCTTAGTGTGGAGAATAGTGAGGACATTTCATTGCTAATTTCTCCAATCTCCCTCCTACTCAACCATATTGTTTCATAATTGAGTGATTCTGTCCAGTGCCTGGAATTTTCCAGCAGATAATAATGATCCATCAGTGTTCTTGCAAATATCCTATAGCCATATTTTTCATGCATCTCGAATGCCAGGGATCCTGGGTCGACGAATGGAACAATTGGAGAAATGAAGAAATGTATCCATGGACCATAGATATCCTGGTATTTTCTTGCAAAGGTATAATCATCATGGATGTTTGATTTTTCCTGCCTTGAAAGTCCAATTGAAAAGAATATATCCATCTTCCTTGCACCGTGCTTTTTAGCATAATACATATTCTTTTCAAGGGCAAAATTTGTAAAAAATTTATTGTTTGCTATCCTTACATCCTCGCTTGAGGATTCAGGTGAAATCTCTATTGCATAAAAATCCAGGTTTTTTGACAGATCGTAATAGAATTCAAGTGGTGCTGGGTAAAATATCTCAAGTAGAAAGGGAAGATCTATTCCATTCTCCTTTATGCCTCTCAGCAGCTCCTTCCTGTATTTCGGGCCTGCCTGATATATGTCACCAGAGATGTATACTGGTACACCCAGGTTTTCCTGTATGGATAAAAGGTCATCTATAACATTTTTAACAGGTCTAAGTGAAACGCATCTTCTACCTAGAAAATTTTTATAGGAAAAATTTGATCCACCGCACATAAGGCAGTTGTTGTGACAGCCCTTCTGTATGAATGTCATGGCCGCTGGTGATTTTATCCAGTCATTGTATGGAATGTTTGGAAGGATCTCCATCTCCTTTATACAATTCCTCAAGAAAATACCGTAATCAAGTTTTACAGAATCTATGTAATACTCCGGTGGAATCACCCTGTTATACCTGATCCTTCCATTTTCCCTCCATATGAGGTTTGGTATATCCTCCATCTTACCTTTACCCTGCACTGCATCTATATACCTTGAGATGAAAGGCTCAGTGGTATCACCCAACATGACAGCATCCACGAAGGGTAATTTTTCCATTATCTCATTCCTGTAGTATGTGGCGGAAATACCCCCCATTAAAACTTGAACATCTGGTCTAATCTTTTTTAAAATCTTGGCGATTGAGATGGCACCATGGACATGGGGAAGCCAGTGAAGGTCTATGCCAAAGACCGAGGTTTCCAGGGATTCAATTCTTCTTTCCAGGTTGAATCCATTATTCCTAAGCATCTCTGCTGCAATATTCTCCACCTTTACCCTGTACCCGGAAGGGCATAGATTACTCATCATGCTCAAAAAACCAATGGGAAACATCTCAAAGATGGGCGTTGAGGGTACCATCTCACTTACAGGTGCGAATTCATCCATCTTTTCCCTGAAATTCAGCACGGAGGGTGGATGTATCAGTATGAGATCGTACACATATGGATAAATGCAAGCGAATATTTCAAACATGGGGAAAAGATTTAATTCAAAATTGATATATCATAGTGTTCAAAGATGAAGGCAAGGCTGGTTGGAATATCAATGGTAAACGTTATGGGTAAAGAGGCAAGGCACCTGGTATTTGAGATTGTTACTGAGCAGCAGAATGAATCCCGCATAGCCCTGAGCCCAGAGCTGAGGAATCTTGCACAGATGGCAGGATTAAGCCATGAAACCCTCCTCTCCATATTCAACATGGTCCAGCAGATGCAGGGTATTCAGCAAAGGTACAGTTTTACCCTCATAATATATAATGATGAATACATTGATCTTGGCATAAATTTTGATGTTGGCAGGGTATACGAATTCAGGTTTGAGGAAGGAAAGATAAAGATAAGCTTAGCTGAATAGATCCTATTGTCGCATTGATCCTGAGTTCCTAAAAATAGAATAAACTGATTCCCTAATGGCCTCCTGTGCCATCAATTTTATCCTCTCAATGTCATCATTCTTTTCATTGAATGCCATGGTAAAGAATGTATCACCATCGTATGATGTGTTGAAAGGCCTTATTATACCTGCAAGTGAATTATTTGCAGCTTCTGCAACTGAGCATGCATCCTCCCTGTCCAGAGCAGCATTTGTTATGATTATACCAAGGGTGGTATTCTCATATCCAATTTCAAAATTTTTTTCAATTATGTACCTGGATGTATCTATGAATTTTTTTCCAATCCTGGCACCAGCCAAAATTTTTCCGTGCTCATCGTATACATCACCGAATGCATTTACAACGGATATTGCCATTACATACAGGCCAGATTTTTCAAGGTAGGATATGCCCTGGCCTGAGGGTGATGAATTCTCTATACCAAGAACCTTACCAACAGTAGCACCTTTACCTGCTCCATGCCTCCCAATGCTGAAATATTTACCCCTATTCTTGAATGCGTTTATACCCCAGGATTCATCAGGTATATGATCATCATTAATAAAATCAAAAATGACCGCCACTGGAACAACAGGTATATTTCTTCCTCTTATTATTAAACCCTTACCCTCCTCCCTTAGGGCCTTGATGACACCCATTGCGGCTATTGTGCCGAATATGCTCCTCCCTGCGAATACTACAGCATCTACAGATGTATATTTCCTATGCATTGGATGGAGGACCTCCGTTCCCATTGTACCTGGGGCACCGCCCCTCTGGGATATTCCGGTTATGTTTCCCCTTTCAGGAAATATGGCTGTAATTCCGGATTCTTCTGATTCAAATTCACCTATCTTTACAGGCACATCCTCAGGAATTTTCATATAAATTCACCTGAGAAAGGACCCATCAACATCTGTCCAGAATCAATGATTATGGTCTGGCCTGTTATGCTCTCATTTCTTATAAGGAACAATACAGCATCAGCCACCTCTTCAGGCTCTATTATTTTACCGGTCAGTGTATATCTTCTTCCATATTCTTCATCATTAAGTTTCATCATTGAAAGCAAACTCTCACCCATCCTTGTCCTCACAACTGAGGGTGCAACTGCGTTCACCCTTATCCCCTTCTCAGAGAGTTCCAGTGCCATGTACTGTGTGAGGCCTATAATTCCAAACTTTGTGATGCCGTAGACTGAGAGATATTTCATGGGTCTTATTCCCGCCAGGGAAGATACATTTATTATTATTGAACCTGGACCCATTGCGCCTGCGAATTCCTGTGAGCAGTATAATGGTCCAAGAAGATTGGTTTTTATTGTTTTTTCTATCAGTGCATCATCACTATCAATGAATGGCATGGCTATGCTCGTACCTGCATTGTTAACAAGAATATCCACTCCACCGAACATTTTCAATGCAGATTCCTTCAATTTTTTACATCCATCCCTTGTTGAGACATCTGCCTGCACAAGTATGCCATCGGAATTATCCTTTACCCTTCCAAGAGTTTCCATTCCATCTTCAGGCCTCTTCTTAACATTCACCACCACCCTTGCACCTTCCCTTGAAAGAGAAATTGCTATCTCCCTACCTATACCTCTACCAGAACCGGTCACCACAGCAACACTTTTCCTTAGGTCCTTCATACTTAAAGGATCTAATCTCCTCTAATATTTTTTACTATCTCCGGTAGGATTATCTCAGAATCACCCTCAACAATGATGAATCCTTTATCCTTCACACCTGAAACATCCCTGTTGATGTATATTATCCTGGCACCATTTCTTAGGGCGTATGATGGTAGAGTGGCAGCAGGCTCCACCTCAAGGGATGTGCCTATTACGAGCATTACATCACTTACTGATGCATAATATATTGATAAAAGATATTCCCTTTTTGGTATCTCTTCACCAAAGAGTACCGCTCCCGTTTTAAGTACTCTTCCACACCTCTTGCATATGGGCAATCTATCATCATTTAGGTCATCAATATAATCATTCAAATTATACTCCATACCGCAGAGTATGCACTTCAGTTTCATAACATTTCCATGAAGCTCAATTACATTCCTGCTACCAGCAAGCTGGTGCAGACCATCTATATTCTGTGTAATGACCGCCTCCAGGTGCCCCAGTCTTTCAAGTTCTGATAGTGCATAATGTGCCCTTGTGGGCCGTGCTACGATGAACGGTGAGAAAAGATTCTTTGCTATTGACCACCATTCCTCAGGTTTTTCCTTGAAAAATCCGAGTGAAAATTTTTCAGGATCAATCCTTTCCCATAGACCATTCTTACCCCTGAATGTGGGGATGCCTGCGGCTGATGATATACCAGCCCCTGTTAGTGCGACCACCCTTCTGCCACCCCTAATTTCATTTGCAATTTTTTCAAGGTCCATATTCACTCAATATATGATCTTATAGAATAATTTTAGGAGTTTGAGGGAAGCAGTAAAACTACGACCTTCAGGGAGGAGATACACGGACTTCCCTCAACAGAAAATCTTT
>PNIT01000160.1 GCA_002878135.1 Candidatus Aciduliprofundum sp. | reverse complement strand
ATCCGAGTACTTCAGGCTGCTGTCAGCCAGCCGATCGTTGCGGTTCAATGAAACTCCGCTCACGGGTGGAGCAGGAGACCAGCAACAAGCTCCGAAGCTTTAGCTAGGAGTAGCTGACAAAATAATACTGAAGAGGATCAAACATAAAAATTATATAAAGGATTGATCATTACTATAACGGGATAGATATGTTAACTGAGGTAACAGAACTCATCGGGCTCGAGATATATACGGATAAGGGATATTTGCTTGGAACTGTTGAGGACATATCCATAGATGTGGATCAGCAGGTCACCTATGGCCTTTATGTTTCAAAGACAAATCCTCTCCTTGTGGAGGATGGTGTTCCAGTGCTTGTTCCCTTCAGATGGGTAAAGGCTGTGGGTGATATAATAATAATGAAGAAATTCCCGCAGTTTGTCTCCCTGAGCACTGGTGAGAAGAAATCGTAAAAATTTAATCCCTCGAAAAATATTTTTTAATCTCATCGTAAACAGGTCCATTGGGTGTTAGTGTACTTTTATACAATGAGAAATGGTCCACGTAAAATTCACCAAAATCCCTTTCCCTGTATTTCTTTAGATCCTCAGATATATTTGTTATATCCTTCAATCTTCCTATGGTAAGATGTGGTGAAAATTTCTCATCATTGTACATTGAAAGCTTCTCAGATACCTCCCTTCCAAGCTTTAATAGATCATCAGAGATGATCCCAATCCATATCACCCTTGCCCTTCTTTCATCAGGGAATGCACCTGCTCCCCTCAATTTTATATTAAATCCATTAAAATATATACCAGAGAGTATAGAATCTATCTTTTCAACCTCCCTATCATCCACCTCCCCGATGAACTTGAGTGTTATGTGCATGTTCTCTATCTCAACAGCCTTCATCCTGTACCTATTTTTAAAGTATCTCTGCATCTCTATTATCTCATCGCCTGCATTAATTTTAATTCCTGTGAATAATCTCATAGACCCAGATTATTTTTTCACCATAAAATTTTTCTTACAGTACATAATCTCCTTATTGTGATTAAATATGGAGATAGATAAAAGGATGAAATATTCAAAGACACATGAGTGGGTGCTCGTTGAGGGAAACAAGGCTAAGATAGGTGTTTCAGACTATGCGCAGCAGCAGCTCACCGATATAGTTTTTGTTGAACTTCCAGAAGTAAACACCAGGGTTGAAAAGGGTAAATCATTTGGTGTGATTGAATCCGTAAAGGCTGTTGAGGATGTTTATTCACCTATCACAGGGAAGGTACTTTCAAAAAATCAGGCAGTCATTGATACACCTGAGCTGATAAACAATGATCCATACAATGCATGGTTGATAGAGGTATCAATAGAGAATCCAAAGGAACTTGATGAATTAATGGATGCAGAAGCATACAAAAAATTCCTAGAGACAGAATCACATTAGATGAAGAGACAGGACTATTATTACAGGAGAGCAAAGAGGGAAGGATACAGAAGCAGGGCATCCTATAAACTAAAATATATTGATGAAAAATTTTACATTTTTAAAAAGGGAATGAATGTACTTGATCTGGGAGCATCACCAGGTGGCTGGTCTCAGGTAGCACGGGAATTAACATATGGTGGAAATGTTCTTTCCGTTGATCTAAAGCCCGTGAGATTGGAAGGTGTGAAGTTCATAAAGGGTGATGTTTTCAGGGATGAGACTGTTGATAGGATAAGGGAGAAAATGAGGGAGCTTGATATAGAAAAATTTGATGTTATTCTTTCGGATATGTCACCCAAGATCTCCGGTGTAAGGGAGGTGGACCACATGCAGTCCATGGAGCTTGCAAGGAGGGCTTTCCAAATCTCAAGGGATCTTCTCAGGGAGGGGGGATCCATAGTGATAAAGCTATTCTATGGTCAGGAGATCAATAACCTCAAGAGGGAACTTGATCCATACTTCGATTTCTGCAAACTATATACACCACCAGCATCAAGGGAAGGTAGCAGGGAGGTATATCTAGTCTGCAAGAGGTTTAAAGGATCAAGCTCCTAAAAATATAAATGATTTTATCTTGCCTTTGTAATGTTCACATTCTCAACAAGTACGTAGGGTATTAGTGAAGGCATCACCTCATCCCACCACTTTACCTGTACCCTTTCCGCACTTACCTCCTTTATGGCTGAGAATATCCTTGGTAGATTATCGCTTATCCTTATACCTTTCCAGGATTCAACTATCTCACCATCCTGAACAAGGAATATACCATCCCTAGGTATTGTGGAAAAATCCCCATTCCTGTAGTCCTGGAATCTAGTGTACCATGTGTTGACTATGAAAAGACCCCTTTTCATATCACCTATCATTTCATCAAAGCTCCTCCTTCCATTACCCATCACAGGTTGCCAGGGCTGAGGATTTATTATGCCAGCATTTCCAGTTGTTTCAACACCCTGCCTTGAGGCTGTGGAAAAATTGTGGAGGTATGTTTTCACAACTCCCTTTTCTATTATGGGTACCCTTTTTGTCTCCGTACCCTCATCATCAAAAAGCCTGTACCCAACCCCGGATTCCATTGTTGGATCATCGTAAAGATTGAACTCCTCACTACCTATTTTCTTGCCCAGTGTATCTGTGAAGAATGACATACCTGTCTCAACAGAATATGCGGATGCCATTGGTGCTGAATAGGAAATGAGCGAACCAAAGCAGAGTGGATGGAATAGCACATCATATCTTCCCTCATTTCCTTCCTTTGGTGTTTCCATGAGTAGAGCGTAATCCGCTGCCTCTTCCCCAACGAAGTATGGATCAAAATCGTTGAGGAGCTCATGCTTTGAGGTATGGAAGGCAGACTGGCCCGGATATCCATACTCATTGAATGCCCTCACAGAAAAGAAAAGTCCAGTGTTCTTATCCATTGCACTGTTGTAGTTTGTTGAAATTGATATGTTTTCCACAAAATGGTATATCACACCCGCCACCCTCTTTGCACCCTTTTCCTGCGCACCCTCTATGGCCCTCCTTGTGAGATAATTGAGATCCTCAAGGTTCATAAGTGATCCATCGGGCTGATGGCTCCTGTAGCTCTGTTTCTTGGTATTCAGACCCACAAAATCCTTATTCTCAGGCATATTATTTAGAATCTTCACAATATTCTGAAGGGAGGAATCAATATCCTTGAAATTTCTTAGGGTGGTAAAGAGTGTTCTCCTGCCCTTTGATAGGAAAAGTGAAAGCACATTCTCCTGGTAATTTAGCATGATATCGAGTTTACTGTTTGAAAACCTTGTCTGCTTCATCTCCCTCTCAACATATAGTGCTGAAACCTCATCTGCACCATATGATATTGCCTTTTTAATAACATAATCTGTATCAAGCATATTCATTCACCTCATGTATACATTTCTGAGCCTTACATATGGCCCGCCCATCCACACGTCTACACCCTGCATTGGATCCCCCTTTCCGCAGGTACCTGCAAAGAACCTAAGATCCTTTGAAACACCATCCACTGACCCATAGAATCCTGTTGTTGTTATCTCGAGAACAGGTCTCTTTACGGGATCCTTTATCTCGCCATTCTCTATTAGATAGGCCTCCCTTCCCACGTACTTTTCGTTGAACCTTATATCATCTATGTTCCATTCTGTAAATGAATTCATGAATATACCATACTTTACATCCTCAACAAGTTCATCAAGATTAAAATCCCCAGGCTCTATGTATGTTGTGCTCATCCTTACTATAGGCTCCTTATCCCATTCAGATGATCTTGCAGCCGCATTGCTCTTCAATCCAAGTGCACCTGCAAATTCCCTGTTCATGAGGAATTCATTTATTCTACCCTCCTTGTATAGATACCTCTTCCTTGCCCTTACACCCTCAAAATCGTATTTATAGTATCCAAAACTATGATCTATGGTGGGATCATCAACAACATTCACAAGGTCTGTTCCAATCCTCTCCCCAATCATATTTGGTTTTACGAAGGATTCTCCTGCCTGCGCAGCCTCCCTGCCCATTATCCTGTCAGATTCCATTGGATGACCACAGGACTCATGTGCCACTATACCGGAAACCTCCGGTCCAACGATAAGATCCATCTTTCCCTCAGGTAACTTCTTACTTTTAGCTATCTTTTTTAGCTTCTTTGCCTCCTCAACAGTCACCTCCAGGAGGTTCCATTCCTTCAATGCCTCATACCCACCGCTTCTACCGAACTCCTGACTCCCCTGCTCAAAGTTACCATCCTCTATTACACCTATAAAATAGTAATAAAATATGCTTGGTATCCTCCCTGAAATCCTTGATCCATCAGTATTGAGGTATTCGATCTCTGTTATCTTATCCCTCAAAAACTGCATTCTAATAGGCACACCAGATGATTCCAGTGACCTATCAACATCCATCATGTGTGAGACCTTTTCCTCCAGGGGGAAATCCTCTATCTTATTTACCTCATCCACACCCCATCTATCCTTTACCTCCTCCTCCTGGGATAGTTTTACCTCCCTTTTATCCAGGGTTTTTGCCATCCTTATTGCCCTCTCAACAGTTTTCTTCAGGTTTGATGGCTCAAGGTTCGATGTGGAAAAGAATGAAAAATTCCTGTCAAGCACCCTTACAGCAAATCCTGTCTCATCCGTGGTCTCAATACCACTTATAACACCATTCTTCAGTATTACCATATTCCTTCTTACCCTCATTACCCTAATCTCCCCATACCTTGCCTGTTTCTCTATTTCAGATAACAAAGATTCATAATCCATTTTCATCACCCTATGGCATTATTTTTCTAAGTTCCTTCTCCTTCTCCTTATCCTTCCTGACTGTTCTGTAAAGACTGCTCATTACCCTATCAAAAAGTGAGAATAGGTTCCAGTCATGGTCAGTTTTATAGAAGACCTTCTTCTCGGTAACAAGTCTTGCCCTCAAGGTATATTCAATTTCATTCGAATTTGGCCTGTGCTCCTCAACATGGAATGTGAGCGATTGGGGTCTATAATTCTCGAACTTATTTATCTTTTTCAGGTACTTCTCCACTATGTCATATATGGTATCAAATACGGATGGATCCTCAGTCTCCAGGCCCGTTATCTGCACAAATACGCTTTCCTCCTCCTTCCTCTTTACGAAATTTTCAATTATATCCTTCTGTGTTATTATGCCAACAGGCTTCATATCATCATCAACTATTACACAAACATATGATTTCATATCGAGCATCTGTTTTATTGCATCCTTGAGTTTTGCATTTGATTTTACAAAGACTGGAGGGCTGAGAAACTCCTTCACCTTGAATATCTTCTTCTCTTTTTGTCCCTTGTATTCACCAAAGGTAGGCCTTTCCTTTATCCTCCAGATTGTACCTGAGAGATCATCTATGTGTAACATACCCTTTAGGTGGCCGTGAGAATCAACAACAGGTATTGTCATCTCATTCAGGCCTCTCATCTTATCAATGGCCACATAAACGTCATCATCCTCATTCACTGTTATTGGATCCTTTACCATTACGTCCGATATTGGCGTATTAATATACTCAGGTGAATTCAGTAAAGCCCTTGTAAAATCTGTCCTTGAAACAAGACCCGTGAGAAGATCATTGGCCTTTGTGACAGGAAGTGACCTGAGGCCATTGTTTACCATTACCCTTATTGCCTCAACCACTGGAAGTTCCTCCTCCACCTTTGGTGGGAAGATCATCAGTGTTGATATCTTTGCTGTGAGTGGCACATTCTTCCTTCTCATGAGATGTTCATAATCAAAGTATCCCCTTACCCTCTTCTTATCATCTACCACAGGCACCTCGTGTATCCTGTTCTCCTTCAGTATGCTTATTACCTTAGAAAGTGGGTCATCCACATGCACATATATGGGATTTGGATTCATTATATCCTTAACAACCATTGATTCAATATTCATTCAAACCACCTCTCAAGCTTTTCCAACTTATCATGGTCTCTTGCAGTAACGTGTTCACTCATCATCCTATCTATAAAATCCTCAAGGGGTTCATCATCCTTCAGCCTTACCCTCTTTATCTCATAAAGGCAATCAGAGCAATAAACACCAAGTCCTTCCCTGATAGGAGCACCACAGAGTATGCACCTGTTCATAATGACACCCGCATAACGTATAACTAATTGATATTAATTAAAGGTTTCGCATGAATTTATATACCCCGGTGGAAACAACGGTAATCATCCTTTCAGGCCGTCTGACCCATCCACCGGGGCATATGGGGGATCCTGCTGAACAGGAATTCACAGCCCGATGACACATCGTACTCATCCTGTAGCCCAGGATCCTCCTATTGGTTCCCGATGTCAAGACAAATCATGATCATTGTCTCTTCCTTGTCAGGGAACCATGGAATCTATAGTTTTAAAAATTTAAATGTTTTCATTTAATCTTAATGAAATCCTTTCCGAAGTATTTTACCAGTGGGTCCGGGATTCTGATTCCATCACCATCCTGGTGGTTCTCTATTATTGCCACCATGGTTCTTGTTGTTGCAACTGCAGTACTGTTCAATGTGTGTGGATAATAATTACCATACCTTCCCCTCACCCTTATGTTGAGCCTCCTGGCCTGGTAATCCTTAACATTGCTTGCGCTCACCACCTCCCTGAATTTTCCCTGCGCGGGCATCCAAACCTCTATATCATACTTCTTTGAGGCAACATTCCCTATGTCGCCGCTGCAGATGTTTATCACCCTGTATGGCAGTTCAAGCTTCTGGTATATCTCCTCCGCATTCCTGAGTATCTCCTCATGGAATTTCCTTGATTCCTCAGGATGGCAGTATATGAACTGTTCTACCTTGTTAAACTGGTGTACCCTGAATATGCCCTTTGTATCCTTACCATGAGCACCTGCCTCCTTTCTGAAGCATGGTGAGATGCCCGCATATTTCAGTGGTAATGAATTCTCCTCAATTATTTCATCCATGTGGTATGCTGCCAGTGGGTGCTCCGAGGTAGCTATGAGATAGAGATCCTCGTTCTCCACCTTGTAAATTGTTTCTTCAAATGATGAGAGGTCTGTTGCACCCTCCATGGCCCTTCTCGTTAACATAAAAGGAGGTTCCACTGGTATGAAACCCTTCTCCACGAGATGATCAAGCGCAAACATCTCAAGTGCAAGCTCAAGCTTTACAAGATCCCTCTTCAGGTAATAGAACCTTGAGCCTGCTACCTTACCTGCCCTCAATGTATCCGCAAGGTCGTATTTCTCAATAAGATCTGTATGGCTCAATGGCCTGTCCTCAATTATTTCATATTCCATGGATCCTTTTGAATCCCTGAGGAAGTTATCAAGATCTTCCCGGAACACCTTTGCCCTTCCCCAGAATCTAAAGGGAACATTGTCATTTTCATCCTTACCATATGGTACATCCTCATCAAGTATGTTTGGCATCTTCCACAAAAGTGAATCCCTCTTCCTTTTCACTTCCTCAACAATGTTCTCTACCCTCTCAATGTCATCATTCAACTTCTTGACCTCATCCCTCTCAGAGGAAGCATCCTCACCCTTTTTTAACTTTAAGGATATCTCAAGTACTTTCCTGTTTTTAAGATTCCTCAGCCTCTCAAGAACCTGCAGATTTTCTCTCCATATCCTATCAAGCTCGAGGATTTTATCAACATCCGCAGGGTCTAGATTCCTCTTTTTCTGGTTTTCCCTTACTACCTCTGGATTGTTCCTTATTAAATTAATATCAAGCATCTTGATTCCTTAAAAACAGGATAAATATAAATATTTTTTAAAGAAATAGCTCATTAGAAATACCAATTTTTTGATAATATGAAGAATGTTCACTATCTCATTTACAAGGATAGATTGTATATGAACTTTTCACTGCAATCTGAAAATATGCATTGAGCTTAAAGATGTCTTAAGCATATCAAAAAATTATCTGAAAAACCTGAAAAGATCCAAGCCATCTTAATAAGGTCTAAAAGCACCATAGGGTGAAAAGACGGGGAGCAGATGTTGGTAATCAGGATTTTTGGTTGAAGGAATTATGCAAAGGCAAAGATTCGGTAATTTTAAACGAAAGCTTTAAATATGACAAAAATAATATCTTGTCTGACAAATATATGACATGGAGGTAAGATAGATGAAGAGCATAATTAAAAATGCTTTGGGAAGCGATCCTGAGACATTTGTGAGGCCGCAGGTAGAACAGGAACAGCAAGCACAGCAGGTGATATCACCTGATGATGATGAGCTTAGGAAGCTTGTGGAACAGCTGAAGGTAAACATAAAGATTGTGGGGTGCGGTG
>PNIT01000079.1 GCA_002878135.1 Candidatus Aciduliprofundum sp. | reverse complement strand
TCAGTGAATGTTACTGTGTATGTTGCAGGTGTGCTTGATGATCCTTTTACTATCTGCGTAAAATTCCATGCGTAGAGTGTACCCCATCCGGTGGGGAAATCCCAGCCCACCTTTGCAGGGTTGTGGTACCCGGGCGGATTCTGGGTAACATCAAAGAATGGTTTTAGAGAGTATGTAGTTGCATTTGGTCCTATCTTGTAGAGTAAGGGATCTATGAAACCAAACTTCTGATTTAGATATGCGGACATACTTGCCACAATACCTGCAACCACAGGTGATGCAACCGATGTACCCCCAACACTATTCCAAGCACCATTCACATATATCAAGGTATTATTTGCTATTGCAGCTATATCAGCAACATTCCTTCCGGACGTGGATCCCCCATTGTTTATTACAGCGGGTATGTTCTGCCAGGAAGGTGTGGGATATGCTGTGCTAACACCGCTAGTTGTACCCCAGTAATGACCGTTGCTATTTGGGGAACTTAATGTATCATACCATACCACCTGCTTCTTTATGACATTTGTGAGCGGCGTTCCAGCACCATTGTAATAACCTGCATTTCCATTCAATGTTAAGGTTGTTCCGCCAACAGCAACAAAACCGAATGTATTCTGTGCATCGTTTGCAGGGTTGCTCTGTGTTGTGGTATCACCATCATCACCGCTTGATGCAAAGACTGAGGTCCCAGTGGCCTCCATCTGCTTAACATAGTTGTCCGTTGTAGCGGATGTTGTAGTATCACCATCACCCCATGAATTTGATACAGCAATGAGATTTGAAAGACCCGCCGCAATTGCATATTCTGGATCAGGGAAATTTGTCTCTGATGGTCCACCATTAGTGGCTCCAGGACCATAAACGCATACAAGGCTGGCCCCTGGTGCCAGGGAACCTACCATCTCCAGATCTAGTGTGTTCTCAACATTCACACCGTTTGCATCTTTTGATGCGCTTGATCCAGGGGCAACAGTACCTGATGTCCCCTTTCCTGTTACGCTTATGGTACCAACTATTTGCCTTTCCCAGGCTGGGAGTACATTGTTAAAGTATGTTTGAACATCTGTGGGATTATAAGGTGCCACCTGTGCACCCGAAGAATCTGTTCCCTCCCATAGTATAGTTGCTATTGTATAACCTGTGGGGAAATAGTGAGTTGTTGATGACGCCGCGGTTGCTGATCCATTATAGAGCTGGACCACCTGATACGCCTTCTGGAGATCCGCACCACCTATCAGCTGAACACCGTTTGAATTTATGAATTCTGGACCAAGATTCTTCTGTACCTTTACATTTATGTGGTAATTATATGCATTAGTCAATCATGTGGTAATTATATGCATTAGTCAATCCGCTAATACCCTTAATGTACTGTGCTATATTATATGGTAACTGAACCGGTGCAAGGGGGGCGAAATAGTATTGCTTAAAGTGAGGATTATTGGATTTGAAAAGAACAAACTTCACATGAAATATCTGTTCCACCTTCCATATGGGTACATTGTTTAGGAATATGGCCAAATGGTAGGGTCCTGCAGAGACATCAACACCCTGTGATTTGAAATAGTTGTAGACAAGGTTGAACTCATAATCACCAGGTGAATACATCTGAACAAACTGATCCTTTGTAAGGAATTTATGGAATAGTGGAGAATTCAAATCCTCTACCTGAGCAAGATAATTATCCAGCTGCTGTTCATTCCTTATCTTCAATGCCACAGATATATCAATTTTTATGCTTGGATCAGGGAAACCTATCTGCTGACCTGTGAGAAGTCTGCTGTCAAATCCGTTATTAACCTGTACTAGATCATTCCCATGGGCCATGGCTGCAAAGGATGACGCTAAAAAAATTGCCATCAGAAGTATTACAAATAACTTGGCAAAATGTTTCATGTTGGCATGCCTCCTGCTAACTCTTATCAAATTGTATTATTTAAATATTTTGTCATATATTTGTCATATAATATTTGGGTGTTTAGATATAACTAATTGAATCACCGTGCAATTGGTAAGGGTAAAATTATAAATACTATGATTATTTATTTTATTACGATGAAGGCACACAGCGGTCATATAATATTTGATGGTAAATTTACGTGGAAAAACCTTGAAAAGATTTATCCTGAGTTATTCAACCTTTTTGTTAAGGAGGCTAAGCTCATCGTTGGTGATATGAACATTCCTGAGGTGGTCCTTCACGAGAATTTGATTGATATAAAGAAGGGGAGAAAACCTGAGGGGTATAACAGGGAGGGTAAGCTCAGATTCTTTTTTGTGGAGAATGATAATAAGGAGATGGTAATTGTAAGGGACAAGGCGGTACCCTGTGAGGAAACGAGGGAGGTAACTGAAAAAATAAGTAAATTTCTGAATGAGAAGAAGATAAAACATAGGGTAGAGTTTGATAAACTATACATGATTGAATTAAGGAGGAAGAGAAGATGAAGGTAGGGGAGGTAATGACAAAAAATGTAATAACACTAAGACCAGACATGACTGTGAAGGAGGCCATGGAGATACTTGTTAAAAATAACATAGGTGGGGCTCCGGTAACAGTGAATGGTAAGCTTGTTGGAATAGTAACTCAGAGGGACTTGCTCAGTTATCTGGACATGGCCTATAAGAGGCAGGGTTGGATATTCATACCAACACCCTTCGATATAATAGAGGTACCAAAGCTCACCGCACTTCCATATGAAAAATTCACGGAGATATATGAGAAATTTGGACAGGAAAGGATTGAAAACGTAATGCAGAAGAAGGTATATTTTGTTGAACCTGATGATGATATAGAGGATGCCATACAGTTGCTTGGCAAAGCAAAGGTGAACAGATTGCCCGTGGTTGATAAGGACAAAAACGTTGTGGGTATAATCACCAGAGGAGATATACTAAGGGCACTTGCAGGATATAAGGAGAAGAAATGAAGATTAGAATCTGATTATCCTTATTGCACCTGTTGGGCAGTTGTCAACGCATTCAGTGCATCCATCTACACATGCTTCTGGATGAACTACCCTGCTAACGTCCTCCATTAAAAAAACATTTGGTCTGGCCGGACATACGTTAACACATAAGCCATCACCTATGCATTTAATCTCATCTACAAGTGGTTTCTGCCCCAACTTTATCACCCCCGGATAATTCAATCAGCCCCCGTGAGTATGATATCAGAATAATCCATTATACTCTCAATATCCTTATCCATCCACACATCATGGTTAATATGTTCCTTGAATTCAAATTGTGGGTATATTGTCCTCTTACATGTTTCACACCATAGATATGGAGGATTCATTGATACTTTGCACCTGCCCATAATAAAATCCTCGCATCCCTTTTTATTATCCAATTGCACTCTACCATAATTCAATGATTTTTTATTTACGCATATTATTGTATTTTCAATATATGCAAATGCATATTCGCAATCCTTACAATTAGTCATAATTCTAATGATATTTTTATTTTATTTAAATTTTTTTCATAATTTTACCAAATTTTCTTAAAAATTTATAAATTGAAAATAATGTGTAAATTGAATTTTTTTAGTATTTAAAAAATTTTAATTTATACATTAATGATTATGAATTTATTTTAAAAAAATTTTAAATATTCAGAATATATTTTAATTGATTGAAATGATAACTATTGATTTTGATTCAGAAAAAATTTATAAAACGGGAAGAACACCCATAAACCTGCAGAACTTCAGGAAGCCTCTTGGAAGGGTTCACATAATAGCAGAAAGATGTAAGGAATGCGGTTATTGTTGGACATATTGCCCGAAGGAAGTACTTGAAAAATCTGACTATGTGAACAAGAATGGTTATCATCCACCAAGGGTAAAAAAGGGCAGGGAAAATGATTGTGTAGCCTGCGGTATGTGTGAGGCAATCTGTCCTGATTTTGCAATCTTTGTGGAGGAGATAAAAAATGAATAAAAAATTGATAAAGCCAGGTAATTATTTCATGAACGGTAATTTTGCCTGTGCTGAGGGTGCCCTTGTTGCAGGATTGAATTTCTATGCGGGATATCCCATAACACCATCCAGTGAAATAATGGAAAGGTTAAGCTACAGGCTACCTCAGGTAGGAGGCCATTTCATTGAGATGGAGGATGAGATTGCGAGCATGGCCGCAATAATAGGCGCATCAAATGCAGGTGCAAAGGCCATGACAGCCACATCCGGGCCGGGTTTTTCCCTTATGCAGGAGAACATTGGACTTGCTGTTATCACAGAGACGCCAGTTGTTGTTGTGGATGAGATGAGGGGAGGACCATCCACAGGTCTACCCACCAGGGTGGGTCAGGGTGATATTATGCAGGCCATGTGGGGTACACACGGCGATCATGAGGCAATAGCCTATGCCCCAAGTAGCGTACAGGAGATGTTTGACCTAACAATAAAGGCATTCAATACGGCGGAAAGATACAGGCAGCCAGTGATAGTACTTACAGATCAGGTAATAGGTCATATGTCTGAAAGACTCGTTGTTAGGGATCTTTCAGATTATGAGATTGTCGAAAGGGAGCTGAGGGAATACCCGGATCCCATAGGTAAGGTGCACGATTTTTCAAGGGATTTTGTACCAATGGTAATAGCAGGAAAGGGCTTCCATTATAACATAGACAGCCTAACGCATGATGAGAGGGGCTACCCATCAAATGATCCCATGGTGGAGGAGGTAATGGTAAAGCATCTCATAGAGAAGATAAGGAAAAATGAGGATAAGATCGTTGAGTATAAGGAATATTTTTTAGATGATGCTGAAATAATTATCATAGCATATGGAATAACTGCAAGATCATCAATTCAGGCAGTGAGGGAACTGAGGGAAAAGGGAATAAGGGTAGGTTTGTTCAGGCCAATCACAATATGGCCCATACCTAAGAAAAGAATAATGGAGCTGAGCGAAAGGGTAAATGCAATCTATGTACCTGAGATTAACTTTGGCCAGTATTCACATGCCATAAGGGAATTCTCAAAATCACCTGTTTATGAGATACCCTTCCCGCCGGGAAAGGTGCCGGATCCGAAAAGGATAGTGAGAATGATAGAAGGTGGTTCATAATGGTTGAGGAAATTGTTCATCCCAAGGATGCATATCTTAGAAGCGACCGTTTTCCCCACATATGGTGCCCGGGATGTGGTCTGGGTATTGTTTTAAAGAGCTATGTTGATGCCATAAGCAAGCTGGATATACCATACAATAACCACGTGCTTGTTTCTGGTATTGGTTGCACTGCAAGGTTACCCGGATATGCAAATGTGGATTCATACCATACCACCCATGGTAGGGCAATACCATTTGCCACAGGTTTAAAGATAGTGAACCCGGAATTACAGGTGACAGTAATAAGTGGCGATGGTGACCTATTCAATATTGGTGGTAACCATATAATCCACGCTGCAAGGAGAAACATGGATCTACTGGTTGTATGCGTTAACAATTTCAATTATGGTATGACCGGGGGTCAGCATGGTGCCACCACACCCGAGGGGGCAAGGACATCAACCACACCCTATGGAAACATTGAGCATTCATTCAATCTACCATACATAATGTCATCCCTGGGTGCTTCCTATGTGGCAAGGTGGACATCACTCCATGTGAGACAGCTCACAAGGTCAATAATGAAGGCTATGAAGATAAGGGGCTTTTCATTCATAGAGGTGATCTCCCCCTGCCCACCAAACTTTGGAAAATACAACAGATTTAGTGATGGCCTCTCCCAGATGCAGTTTTTCTATGAGAATTCTGTTCTAGATAACAATGCTGATCTAAGCGAGGCTTACATAGATTTCACCGGAAAGAGGCCACTGATAGTAGGTGAATTTGTTCACAGAATAAGACCCTCATACATAGATCTTGAGAAGGAATTGATAAGAAAGGCGATGGAGGAACCATGATGAAGAAAGAGATACGTGTTTATGGATACGGTGGCCAGGGTATAATCACACTGGGCCACCTTATAGGTGAGGGTGCGGTTGAGGATAAAAAGGAGGTAATAATGACGGAGGAATACAGCCCTTACATAACAGGTGGATGGTCAAGGGCGGACATAATAATATCTGATGAACCCATAGATTATCCACTCATATCGGGCATAGATTATCTAATCACACTTTCACAGGAGGGTCTGGACGTGAACTATGATCAATTGAAGAAGGGTGGCATGGTATTCCTAGATGGGGATCTTGTTGATTATTCAAATTATTCAGGAAATTTTGTTCCAATAAGGGCAAAGAGGATATCTGAAAAGCTGGGGAACCCTAGAACAATGAACATGGTAATACTGGGATCATTTGTTTCAAAGACAGGTTTAATCTCCAGGGAGGCTGCAATTAATGCAATAAGGAAAAGGTTCCCCAGGTATGCAGAGGAGAATGTGAAGGCATTTCAGATAGGTTATGAAGGTGGTGAATTGTGAGCGATACTGTTTTGGTGATTGGTGGTGGCATCGCCGGTATACAGGCTTCTCTTGATCTTGCAGATGCTGGTGTAAAGGTGATACTTGTTGAAAAATCTCCGGCCATTGGAGGTAAGATGGCCGCCCTGGACAAGAATTTTCCAACGCTAGACTGCTCCATATGCATAGAGGCACCGAAGATGAGTGATGTAATGCACAATCCTAACATAACTGTTCTTACGCTTGCTGAGGTAAAAAATGTGACTGGAAGGGCTGGTAATTTTGAGGTGGAGGTATACCAAAGACCCAGGTTTGTAACAAGTGAATGCACGGCATGCAATCTTTGCGTTGATGCCTGTCCACAGATAACGAAGAATGAGTTTGATATGAACCTTGCAGCCAGAAAGGCCATTTATACTCCCTTTTCTCAGGCTGAGCCAAACACATATGTTATTGATATAGATACCTGCCTCAATAAGCCTCCAAATTATCTACCCTGCAACAGGTGCACCGAGGCCTGCGGCCCGGGTGCAATAGACTTCAGCATGAAACCCAGAACCTATAGATTCAATGTTGGCTCAATAATAGTTGCAACTGGATTTGATCTGCTGAACCCTGAACTACTCCAGGAATTCGGTTATGGAAGGGATCCAGATGTTTTGAGCTCATACGAATTTGAAAGACTCCTAAATCCTGCTGGACCAACGGAGGGTGAACTGATAAGGCCAAGTGATAAAAAACACATAGAGAGATTACTTTTCGTCCTTTGTGCAGGATCAAGGGATCAAAGGTATGTTCCTTACTGTTCAAGGACATGCTGCATGTACTCTATAAAGGAGGCAATACAGGCAAAGGATCATGGAATCAGGGATGTAAGCATATTTTACATGGATATAAGGGCATACGGTAAGGGTTTTGATGCATTCTACGAAAGGAGTAAGAATGAGGGCATAAGGTACGTAAGATCAAGGCCGAGGTATGCTGGAAGGGAGGATGGAAGGATAAAAATCAGGTATGAGGATACTTCCTCAGGTAATATAAATTATGATTATTTTGATGCCGTGGTGCTTGCCACCGCATCAATACCCAGCAGGGGTACGAAGGAGCTATCCAAGGCCCTGGGCATAGAGCTCAATGAATACGGATTCTTCAGGACCTCCCATAGGAATCCAGTTGAATCAACAAGGGAAGGTATCTTCATTGCCGGTTGCGCCTCCGGGCCTAAGGACATACCAGATAGTGTTACTGAGGCTTCGGCAGCAGCAGCTGCGGCCCAGAGGTACGTCACAAAAAGGGAATGGATAGAGATGGAGAAGGCTGAGCCACTAACTATTTCTGATGAACCCAGGATAGGTGTTTTCCTCTGTGACTGTGGTACAAACATTGCGGGTGTTGTGAACGTTGCAGAGGTGGCTGAAAAGGTGAAATCTATACCAAATGTTGTTTATGTTGAGGAGAATAAATATACCTGTGCTGGTAGCACGCAGGACAATATTGTAAAGAAGATAAGGGAACATAACATCAACAGGGTGATAGTGGCAGCCTGCTCACTGAAGACTCATGGTGTAACATTTCAGAGGGTGCTTTCAAGGGCCGGCCTTAACCCATATCTCCTTGAGATGCCCAACATAAGGAATCTTGATTCATGGGTTCATAAGAATGAGAAGGAAAATGCCACAAGAAAGGCATATGAGATGATCCTTATGTCCGCCTATAAATCAAGGTATCTAATGCCCCTCCAGGACCTTGAGTTCCCTGTTACAAAAAGGGCTCTCATAATAGGTGGTGGGCCTGCTGGCCTTTCAAGCGCCATTGCACTCGCAAGAACGGGAATTGAAACTCACCTTATAGAAAGGGAGGAAAGGC
>PNIT01000072.1 GCA_002878135.1 Candidatus Aciduliprofundum sp. | reverse complement strand
TAAATTCTCATCTGCAGTCCAGTAGTTCACCAAGCGTGCTTATCCTCTCAGCAAATGCATTATGCTTATGTATGCTCTCCTCACTCTCACTCCTTACTATAACCAGTGTTTCCTTTGGAAGATCTGAATATTTCTTTGATATCTGGTTCAAGGCATCCCTGACAACATCCTCTACAAACTTTGGATTTAGATGGGCATGAAGGACTATCTCCTCCTCATCCTTTCTCTTGAGAATCTCGAACGTTGGACTTGACATGGATTTCTCAGCTATATCTATCAGATCGTTTGCCTCTATTGAGTAACCCTCAGGTACCTCAAGCATTATGGTGGTATTGTTCCTCTGGTTATGGGAAACAACAGGTATCTTTTCAAGGAATTCACTGTACTCTGGATACCTCTCCTTGAGAACTGCCCTCACTGTTTCCATTGCGCAGGGGCATACGGTCATTCCCGTAACGGTTACACCTATCATCTTCCTTATCCTACCCTTCTCTAGAATTGCCCTTGTAAATAGCCTGTACCTCTCAACACTCTTCCTTCCGCTTGGATTGTTCCTTTCTAGGAAGTAGTCTGATGATAACTCTATCTCCGCATATGATGCATAGGTATGTTTCTTCACCAGGAGTTTAACTATGTTTTCAGCGAGCTCCTCTATGCCTGAACAGGGCCTTGTGGTGCTTCTCTCAACAATCTCCTCTATTATCTCAATATTCCTTGACATGTCAGAACCCTTCTTTGTGGAGGGTAGATCCACGAAAAGGTTTATGGTAGGTGTTAGAATCACCTCCCTTCCAGGTCTTTTCACCTTTATTTGTTTCACGACGTTCGTAACACCTACCCTTGTCAGCTTGAAGTTTGTTTCCGGCCTTTCCGCCTGAATGTCTGGAAGTTTAATATTTTCCATATGGGGATAGATTATATTTCAATATAAAAAAGTATTTAAAAGGGATATTATTTGAAGTAATGATAGAATATGTTTGAGATTCATATAAAGCTAAAAGGACCTGCACCTGAGGAGAATGATCTTGATTCACTTCTTATAGATTTCCTCTCAAGCATAGGATACATAGATGAACCCATTAATTCTTCGGATATTGAGGAAATAAAGAGGAGCGTACCATACAGGCTATTTAAGGAGTGCTTCATACTTAGATCCGACAGATCCTGGACGCCGGAGGAGATGATGGGGGTACTGTCAACAACCAGGCCAACACTCTACAGGCACCTGAACAGGTTGAAGATGCTTGACATACTTGAGGAGGAGGCCAGGGGAAAGGAGAAACTCTACAGGCTGAGGCATGGAAGCCTTTCATCCTCCTGGAATTTTGTTGAAGCAAACATAAAGATTGCCATGGACCATTACAGGAAGAAGATAGAAAAGATTGAGAGACTATCGGGGGTGAGGAAATGATAGAGCTCACCATAGGAACAAAGTGCAGGGTTTACACAACTACAGACGATAAGACAAGGGAGAATGTTGGAATCTTTGCAGGCTTCATAAACCTTGGTGAGGAATCCGCTCTTGTCCTTGAGACGGAAGAGGTTGAGGGGAAATACAGAATAATACCAGTTGGTGCAATCACCGCAATTGACATAATAGAGATTGCAAAGCCAGGGGAAAAGAGGGAGGAGATACCCTCCTACTTCAAATGAGGAAAAAAGATGGAAACAAGCTTCTCCAGAATACCACAGGTACTCCTACCCAAGGAGATTCTTGACAAATGCTTCAGAAGGGGTAAAAAGGTGGAGATGGCGAAGCATCCTGACAGGGTTGCTGCAGTGAGAAACTGGGATATAGCAAAACTGAAGGCAATGGAGAAGTGTGCAAAGGAGACCCTTGAAAGATATCTGAAGGGTTTTCCAGACCTGAGGACCCTGGATAGATTCCACAGGGAACTATTCTCTGTTCTTGTTGATGAGAATGCATACAGGAGGGCGCTGGGCTCTGTTAAGTGGGCAAGGGATAGTATTGTGAAGATCACAACCTCAACGGTAAAGAGCCTTGAAAGGACTAGGGATACAGATGAATTCTCTAGGATAATGAACTCATATTTCGGTAGGTTCTCATCATTCATTGATCAAATAGGTGATGATCTAGAATTCCTCAGGGAATCAAGGAAGAGCCTTGTGAATATACCTGACATAAAAACCGAGGTTTACACCATTGTTGTTGCAGGGTTTCCGAATGTTGGTAAGTCAGAACTTGTGAAGGCAATTTCAACTGGAAAACCGGAGGTGGCTCCATATCCATTCACAACGAAGGGCATATATGTAGGCCATATGGTTATAGGAAATGAGAGTGTTCAGGTGGTGGATACACCCGGCCTTCTTGACAGAAGGCTTGAGGAGAGGAACAGGATGGAGAGGCAGGCCATAGTGGCCCTCAGATACCTTGCAGACCTTGTACTATTCGTACTGGATCCAAGTGAAACATGCGGGTATAGGCTGGACATGCAGCTATCCCTACTTGAAGAGGTAAGGAGATTCCTTGAAAAGGATATGATAGTTGTGGAGAACAAGATGGATATATTCGTCAGGGATTCTGAATACCTAAAGATATCGGCAAAGGAAAGGATTAATCTTGACCTGCTCATAAAGGAGATAGAGAAAAAGGTGACAGGAGATGGAAAGGATAGAAATACTTAAATTCGCACTGCAGAACGCTGTGGAGCACGGAGGTAAAGCCGATACAAAGAGCGTTCTAGGAAAGATAATATCCATGGATCCTTCATTGAAGTTGAGGATAAAGGATATAATGCCAGAGATAGAGGATGTTGTCAGGGAAATAAACTCTAAGAGCATTGAGGAACAGAGGAAGATGCTGTTGGATATTGCACCTGAGATGCTTGAAAAAAGGAAGATAGTTGAGAAAAAGGTTCTCCCCGATCTCCCTGATGTTCAGGGAAAGGTGGTTATGAGGATGGCACCTTCACCATCAGGTCCCCTGCACATAGGACATTCAAGGATGGCGATACTCAACGATGAATACACAAAAAGGTACGGGGGTAGGTTGATCCTGAGAATTGAGGACACAAACCCGCTAAACGTTGAGAATTATGCATACGATATGATAAAGGAGGATCTTGAATGGCTAGATGTAAAGTTCCATGAGGTGGTTATACAGTCCGACAGGTTCAATGTCTATTATGATTATGCCAGGAGATTGCTGGAGATGGGGAAGGCATATGTAACATTGTGCGATGAAAAGGAGTGGAGGAAATTAAAGTTGTCAAGGAAACCATGCCCGGACAGGGATCTTGATCCATCCGTACACCTTGAAAGATGGGATGGAATGCTCTCAGGGAAGTATGGGAACAGGGAGGCAGTATATGTTGTAAAGACTGACCTGAACCATCCAAACCCAGCAATAAGGGACTGGGCGGCATTCAGGATACTGAGGAGGGTAAGGCACCCCAGGACGGGTGAGAAATACATAGTATATCCGCTCATGAACTTCTCTGTGGCCATAGATGACCATGATCTTGGACTCACGCACGTTCTGAGGGGAAAGGACCATATAAATAATACATACAGGCAGCTCTACATATTCGATTATTTTGGCTGGAAAAAACCAGTTTACATACACTATGGAAAGGTGAGGATTGAAAACTCAATACTAAAGACATCGCTCATAAAGAAGGGGATAAAGGAGGGAAGCTTCACGGGCTGGGATGATGTGAGGCTCGGCACACTACTTGCCCTAAGGAAAAGGGGCATTTCCCCGGAGGCCATAAGGAGATACTGGATAGACGCAGGACTAAAGGAGGTGGACATAGTATTTTCATGGGAGAACCTCTATGCATATAACAGGAGCATCATAGATCCCCAGGCTAAGAGGTTTTTCTTCGTCTGGGAACCCGTGAAACTGGGTGTTGTTAGTGAGACAGATCTAAGTGCCACCATACCACTTCATCCAAACGTGGATATGGGTAAGAAGTTTTATCCTCTTGGAAGAAATTTCAATGTTTACATAACCTCTCAGGATCTTAAGGATCTGAGGGAGAATGAGATCTTCAGGCTCAAGGACCTGGGAAATTTCAGGTTTAATGGTAAAGAACTCATATTCGAGAACAATGATCTTTCACTCATAAGAAAGATAAGGATAATACACTGGGTACCTGAGAATTCAGTCCCATGCAGTGTATTCATGCCGGATGGAAGTGAAAAATCTGGACTCGTTGAGCCAGAGATATTAAAGTATGGAAGGGGTGTTGTTCAGTTCGAGAGGTTCGGTTATGTGAACGTATTTATCAATGGGGAGGTTCGCGGATACTTTGCTCATAGCTGAGCCTTATGCTCTCAAGTATGGATTTGTCTGAGAATATCTTTTCCACTGACCTCGCTGCAACAATAATACCCTTGATGAGGCTATCACCTGCCCTATCCGGGTTTGCTGCCTCCCTGAAATCATCTGAGTGCCCGGGGATTCCAGGATATCCTATCTTTATATCAAGATGGCCTGTGGGCACCACCTTGCTAACATTCGCCTCATCTGTGCTCCCTGAGGGTGGCCTTGGATCTTGATCAAGGTTCTTCGCATCAACACCCATCTCCCTGAATTTTTCAAGGAGTATCTCATTTATCACCCTGTTTGATAGATAGTTCTCATAGAGTGGAGAAAGGTATTTAATTTCAAGGGATGTACCGTATGCCTTTGATATTCCATCAAGGAGGTTCAACACCTTTTCCTTTAGATCCTTCAGGAATTCACCTGAACTTGACCTGAGATCCACCTCAAGCACAGCCCTCTCCGGAACTATGTTCGTGGCTACACCCGCCTCCCTGAATATCATACCTATGACAATGTGCTTATCATTCTTTGCCCATCCCCTGATGGTGTTTATGGCATTGTAGGCTGTCACAGCAGCATCGAGGGCGTTTATGCCCTTCTCAGGAGCATCTGCCATGTGCGATGCCCTGCCCCTGAATATTGCCTGGAATGATATATCTGCCAATGCCTTGGCACCAACGCTCCATGTATCATCGGGGTGCATTCCTATGACAAAATCCACATCGTTGAATGCGCCCTTCTCAGCAAAAATGGCCTTGCTACCGGCATATTTGCCTATTCCCTCCTCAGAAGGTGTTCCAAATACCACCACCCTGCCACTCTTAAGTGTCTTGCTGAGAAGAACTGCCGTTCCATAAGCCCAGGCCGCTATGAGATTATGACCGCATGAGTGGCCGTTTGGTAATGCATCATATTCAGCAAGCAAACCAACGGCCGGCCTGCCCTCACCCCACTCGGCCCTGAATGCAGTATCCATATCCAGGTAAGGATAGGTCACCCTGAACCCATGGGATTTAAGCATATCAACCAGGAGTTTTGATGACTTCCTTTCCTCACTTCCAATCTCAGCATAGCTGTATATTTTTCTTGATACATCCAATATCTCTTCCCTAAGTTTTTCATCCATGGATGGAATCATATGAGAGGTGGTTGAAATATTTTATGGATAGATCTCCTTATATGCCTCCCTGAGGATTGATAGGTAGTATGGTATGGAATAATCAACATTTTCTATCCTCTTTTCATCCACCGCCCTTATTGGATTTATTGAATACACAAGGTATCTGATGCTCTCCCCGGGCCTCCTCATCTCACCCCTCCAGTAGAGATCCCAGAGCACTGCTGAACTTGCCGTCCTTGAAATATACTGGAATGGATACCTGCTCACCCTCTTCTCAATGAGGAGATCCTCATTCCTTACCTTCCTCATCTCTATATCCTCCCTGTACTCCATGAATTTCTTTGATATCTCATCCCTCACCTTGTTTAGCATACCGATATCATTCAGTTTTTTTAATATCCTCAGACAATCCTCCTGGAATCTCCTAATGAATAATGGTGTGTCCTGCCTTCTCAACATTATTCCCCTTATCTTGAAATCACCATCCTTCTTTAGGCCTATGTACCTGCCCGGGGATCCTACGGATGGTATGCCCTTCTCAGGGAGTATCTTCACCCAGACATATCTTTCAGAGATTTCAACTGGAAGCGATGTTTCACTCTCTATATCATCCATTAGAGAATCAGGAACATCACCCTCTACCATTATGGAATCCACTATCCCATGTATTACCCCGTAACCCTTTGATTCAAGCACCTCCTTTGCCCTTAGAAAATATTCCCTTGCATAGGCGTTTATTGCCTCGTGCACCTCTATGGAACCGAACTTCGCATTCCTGTAGCCGGTATATCCGAATGATGTTACAAGCATCCATTTTAAACTTGTATCAATACCCCTCAGGGCAGGATTTTTTTTCTTCAGCCTCTTTGTATTTATCCTGAGACTGAGAAGGGGCGATAATGCCCTCGGGAGAAAACCCTCCTTTTTACATACCCTGTAGTTTATCTCTGGTACTGTATCATAATCCATGCAATCAGCATTAACAGTCTCAAGGGAGAGGTTTCTCTTCACTATGATTGAAGGATACATGGAGGTGAAATCTATCTCCGTCACATTGAAATAAAGGCCAGGGATTGGCTGGTATACAATACCTCCCCTGTCAGCAAGAACAAGTGTCTCAAGAGTCTTCTCCTTTTCCACAGACTGCTTGTGAAAGGGGACAGCAATGCCCTCCCTGAGGGCACTGTATACCTCCATTGTTGAAACAAGTGTACCCGGCGTTGATCTTGCAGCAATGGATAGGGGTAGGCCTGAGATCCTTGAGACTGTTAGTAAACCCTCAAGACCTCCCTCCTTGAATATGAATGATGTTTCTGGATCCACAAGACTCCTTCCAAGAGGAATCAGGGCCCCTGACCTGTAGTATTCCCTTCCGTATGAAAAATACTCCCTTTCACCAAGGGTCCTCCATCCTCTCATCCTTCCAAGATAGAATTCTTCACCTTTCTTTCTAGCCAGATCAACCATCCTCTTTATATGCTCATCAGCCCCGGGGAAGACTATGATGTCAGGGTCCTCATCATCAACAATCCTCCCGATACTCTTATAATCCATCACATCGAAGGATCTATTCAGAGCCTTCAATTCATTACCCTTCCTCTGGATCTCAAGCACACTCAGTTCACCCCTCTCCATGGAAATGAACCTTTCCCTGCCATCGTGGTAGGGGAATATACCCCTTGAAGCCATGTACCTTACTGAGAATCTTATATCCACATTGTAAAGACTTGCCCTGTGGTAACCATAGTATCTGTCTATGGTGGAGGCAACGTTGAAGAAATTGTATGCTTTTACAGATATTGCTATGCCCTCCTGTTCACCTTCAACTGTCCTGAAAGATTTCCTCTCTATCCCGGTAACACCTGGCATTTCCATGGATTCTATCTCCTCTAGGATGTTTTCACTGCCTGAAACAATGAGCTCTGGAGTGAATGGTTCCTTAATGTGCACTATCCTTCCATTCCTCCTGTACCAAAGGTTCGCATTGTTCCATACATCAATTTCTACCAGCATTCCTTAGCTCCTCTATCTCCTTCTCCATCTCTATTAGAATTGATAGGAACACTGCCTCCAGGGGGTCATAGAGGGCATACTGAGCCTCCCCTGAATGAATCTTCACCTTTTCTATTATTCTCTGCAGATAGATCCTTTCACCCTCCTTCATGGCCCTTCCGTATGCCTCCCATCTCCTTATGGTATTTTCAATCTCCTGCCTGATGGATTGTACATTCCTTCCCATTTTCACACCTCCATATAATAGTCAAGTGATGTTTGATGTGGATCATTATACATGTACCTCTTGAGACCGTTTGCCCTTACCAGCCAGCCATTTCTTAAAAATTCAACACTCACCCTCCTAACATCAATTGGTATTGATATATCTTCCCTTGAGGAATAAATGCATATTGAATTCAGTGTTCCAGCATACCTTGAGAGTGAGATTAGTATGGTACCAAGGATTGCATACCTTTCATCCGCCCTGAGATCCTCAAATGCCACAGGATCATGGAAAAAAATGACAAGATCGTGGTACCTTTCAAGATCCATTACTATTTTAAGGAGCTGGTGGTATGTGAATCCCCTCCTTATAAGTATTTTAATATCGTTCCCCATCCTCTTCAGGATTGTGTAAAGCATCCTCAGGTCAAGAGGAACAACGTTACCAAATATGAGGTATGTGGAATATCCAAGATGCTGCGCCTCAACTATTATACTCTCCCATGGAAAGCCCTCCTTTTCCTTAAGGAAATTTAAAATGCCTGGGGTAAAGATCTCTATCATTCCCATCCATTCTAAAGTATGTGACAGTATAAAAAACATTTCCAAGGGAATGAATCCTTTAAAAGATATAAAATATCATGAATTAAAAAATTCCGGACACCTTTAAATACCCTGG
>PNIT01000008.1 GCA_002878135.1 Candidatus Aciduliprofundum sp. | reverse complement strand
CTGAGGAAAGACCGGTGATCCCTGCACCGATGATGATCACATCATATTTTTCCATATTATCCGTTATTGAAACAATCTATTAAAGGATTATCCAATTGAAAAACAAATGAAGTTTAAAAGGCTAATATTTTATTTAAAAATAGTTTTTTAAACTAAATAAACATTTTATAAAAATAAAAAATGAAAAATTTTAAATAAATGCATTGTTTTAACGTAGCATATGGAAAATATACCTGAAAACAAAAGGATATTAGTAGGAGAGATTTTCAGAGACATACCATTGACAAAATTCCATTGGAAGGTTCTAGTAGTTCTATTTGTTGCTTTTGCCATAGAAGCCTGGGAATTTATGGTACCTTTCTTTACAGTTGGTGGATTAATGAATTATTTTAATGTGGATTATGATATAGCCGGGTTACTGATGTCCTCAGCATTTTTTGGTGCATTAGCAGGGGCTTATCTGCTTGCTCCGATTGCCGACATTATAGGAAGAAAGAAAACCATAATCCTCGGTTTGATAGGATACTCTGTCTTTAACCTGATTACTACAATTTCGCCTTCTGATTCCTGGATTTTCTTTTTCATTTCTAGATTTCTAGCGGGCTTCTTTCTCATAGTTGTTATGGTCCAGCCGTTTCCATTACTTGAAGAACTTCTGCCAGTAAAGGTAAGAGGAAGAATGGCAACATACCTTGCAGCCGGATGGCCGATTGGTACGATGATGCTAATCGGGGCAGTATATCTTCTATACCCTAACTATGGATGGCAGGGTGTATTTGCCTTTTCTTCACTTGTAGCACTTTTATGGCTAGTTGCAGTAGTATTAATGGTACCTGAATCTCCATATTATCTGGTAAGCAAAAATATGCAGGATCAGGCTAAGAAAATAATAAATGAAAAGATCACAGGTCAAAAGGATTATGTTCCTGAAGATATACAATTATACACTTTACAGGTAAAAGGTAAGTTCAGGCTGGTGGAATTATTCAGGAAAGATTATGTGAAATATACAATACTAATATTCCTGGGTAATTTCTTCTTTTCATTTGGATACTGGGGTCTATTTTCCTGGCTTCCAACCATATTGGCATCTAGGGGATTAACATTCATAACTACGCTTGATTTCGTCTTTGTTTCAGCGCTTGCCCAGTTCCCAGGTTATTTCGCGGCAGCATATTGGGAGGAAAAAAAGATTGGAAGGAAAAAATTACTTATGATTTTCCTTATAGCTGCTGCCATCGGGACATTCCTCTTTGCATATTCCTACAGCTTTGAAATGATGATTGTTTCACTTGTTATACTCTCATTCTTCAACCTTGGAGGTTGGGGGATATGGGATGTATGGCAGCCGGAGCTCTATCCAACAGAGTTAAGGGGGACACTCATGGGATGGATAGGTGGTGCACAAAGAATAACAAATTCCATAGCCCCTTCTGTGCTAGGTTTCATGCTCGCTACCCATGCCATTTCTTTCGATGGTATAGTGATACTTGTAGCACTTTCATTGATAGTAACGGCACTGGTTGTGATACCTCTGAAGGAAACTAGGGGTGAAATCCTAATTTAATTTTTTAAAAAATAAGGTGATAAAAATGGAAAGGAGGATTCTTTGGATAAATCCGATAGGAACAAACTTATTTGATATTCCTATGAAAGAGAATTTAAATAAGGTGAAGGATAAAGAAACAATCCTGGATGTTGTTTCCTTTGAAAAGGGGCCGTCACATTTGGAATATCAGGTATATGAGGCGCTAGTTGGTACTGATATCCTAAGAACAATCAAAAACGCAGAGAAACAGGGTTATGATGCTGCAGTAATAGGTTGTTTTTACGACCCATTTCTTTCTGAGGCGAGGGAAATAAGTAATATTGTTGTGACAGCACCTGCAGAATCTTCAATGGCTATAGCAATATCACTAGGTCATAAGTTTACAATAATTGTAGGTAGAAAGAAATGGATTCCCCAAATGGAAGAAAATTTATTAAGATACGGCTTGAAGGAAAGGCTGGCATCATTTAAATCCATTGATCTCGGGGTACTTGATTTCCAGAATAAAAAAGAGGAAACGGAAAAAAGGTTGATTGAAGCAGGAAGGGAGGCAATAGAAGAGGATGGAGCAGAGGTACTGATTCTTGGATGTACTGCAGAATTTGGTTTCTACAGAAAGATGCAGGAGTCGCTGAACGTACCAGTAATAGATGCTACCATAGCTCCTCTAAAATATGCAGAATTTCTCGTGGATTTAAAAAGACTTGCAGGGATAAAGCACAGTAGAATTGGTAAATATGAGTCTCCACCATACACGGAAATAAAGGCTTGGGGACTGGACAGGATGTTCAATATACCATTTGAATAAAAGGTGGAGATATATGAGATTAGGTATAGACATAGGTGGAGCATTTACGGATCTTGTAGCATTCGATGAAGAAGAAGGTGAATTTATATGGGTAAAGGATGAAACCACACCCTTAGATCCCTCAAAAGGGGTGGTGGAAGCAATTAAAAAAAGTAGAATAAGAATGGAAAAGGTAGATATGATTCTTCACGGACAGACAGTGGTTATTAATTCTATCATTACAAGAAATGGAGCAAGGGTGGGATTGATAACCACTAGGGGTCACAGGGATCTGTTGATACTCCAGAGGGCCAACAGAAGGGATATCTATAACTTTACCTATAAAAAACCTGAGCCTTTTGTACCGAGATATTTAACATTTGAGGTGGACGAAAGAATAAAAAGTGATGGAACAGAATTGGAGAAGATTAAAGATAAGCAAATAATACAAATACTTGATAAAATGCTGGCGAGTGATGTTGAATCTATATGTATCAGTTTCTTGAATTCATATGTTAATCCCGCCCATGAGAAGGAGGTAAAAAGTATAATCGAAAAAGAACTTGTTAAAAGGGGTAAAAATATTCCAATAACCATGTCCCATGAAATCACGAGGGAGTGGGGGGAATATGAAAGAACGAACACAGCAGTTTTAAATGCATTTGTAAAGCCAAAGGTAAGTAATTATCTTACAAAACTTGAGAATGAGATTAACAATCTTGGTTTCAAAAAGTCATACTATTCAGTGCTTTCCAATGGTGGTATTTCTCTATTTAATTTTGCGAAAGAATTTCCCATATTTTCTGTAGAATCTGGGCCCGTGGCGGGTGTCATAGGTGGTATTGCTATAGGTGAAATTTTAAATGAAAGAAATATAATAGTCCTGGATGGCGGAAGCACTACAACAAAGGCAAGTTTGATTGAAGGTCTGAATCCTAAGGTGAGCAGTGATTATTTTGTTGGCAGGGATAAATTCAATCCTGGCTATCCAATCAAGGTACCCGTTATAGAAATAGAAGAAATAGGAAACGGGGGTACAAGCATTGCCTGGATAGATGAGATTGGTAATTTAAGGGTAGGCCCGATGGCAATGGGTGCCGAACCTGGACCTGCCTGTTATGGTAAGGGAGGAAAAGAACCAACTGTTACAGATGCATACGCAGTAAATGGTTTAATTAACCCCAATTACCTGCTTGGCGGCGAAATGAAAATATACAGGAATCTCGCTGTTGATGCAATAAGGGATAAAATTTCAAATTTCTACAAGATTTCGGTAGAAGAGGCAGCAGAAGGTATAATCAAAATAGCAAATGAAAATGCAGCTGATACAATAAGGATTATCTCTATACAGAAAGGATATGATCCTAGGGATTTCACACTAATCGCTCACGGTGGATCAGGACCGATGTTCGCACCCTTCATAGCACAGGAACTGGAGATCGGAAAGATAGTAATACCCGTTATACCCCCCGGGGTTTTCTCTGCATGGGGAATGTTAATAACAGATATAAGGCATGATCTTTTAATTACAAATGTTATTGAATTCACCAGAGAATCTATAAAATCAATAAATGAGACATTCAACGAAATGGATGAAAATATTCTAAGATTATTTAACGTGGAGGAAGGAATAGATACGGAAAACGTAGTAATAATGCACTATGGAGATATGAGATATAAAGGTCAGGAGCATACTGTAAAGGTATTCTTCGGGAAAGGAAAAATTGACGAAAAGGATTATACCATACTAATCGAGAAATTCCATGCAACGCATGAGAGGGAATACAGCTTCAGACTTGACCAGAGCCCAGTGGAAATAGTTAATTTTCACGTGGTAGGTGTTGTTAAGATGCAAAAACCCAGGATAAGGGAAATAGAAGATAAGGAACTTCAACTCAGTGATGCATTGAAGGAGGAGAGAATTGTCTTTATTAACGGTGAAAGAACCATACTGCCAGTGTATGAAAGATCAAAACTTCCAATTAACCACCATGTACAGGGACCTGCTATACTTGAAGATCCTACTTCCACAGCTATAGTACTTGAGAATCAAATATTTTTAAGGGATAAATATGGGAATATTATAATAAAAAAGAGGAGGTAATCTAAATGGCGGATATTTTTACTCTGGAAATAATAAAAAATGGGCTTGTTGTTGCAAATGAGGAGATGTTTCAGGCCTTTGCTAGGACAGCAAAAAGCCCTGTGATTTATGAGGTTCTTGATTTTGCTGTTGGTATGACCGACAGCAGTGGAAATCTGGTAGCCCAGGCCCCAGGTGTTCCTGCCTTCTCGGGCGTTCTTGATTTTGCGGCACAGGAGGTAATTGAAAAGTGGGAAAATGACCTTAAACCGGGTGATGTGATAGTAAGCAATGTACCCTATAAATCAGGTACGCATCTCAACGATGTTACATTAGCATTACCACATTTTGAAAAGGATGAGCTCATTGGAATAATACTGAACAAAGGGCACTGGAGTGAGATAGGTGGAATGGCATTTGGAAGCTGGAATCCTAATGCAACTGAAATATATCAGGAAGGGATAATGCTTCCATGCGTAAAACTTTATTCTGAAGGAAGAAGGAACAGGGATGTCATAGAAATTATACTTGAAAATTCAAGATTGCCTCAATACACCCTGGGGGACATGGAGGCTCAAGTGGCATCGATGAAGGTTGCTTCTAAAAGAATCCATAGACTTGTGGAGAAATACGGTGTTGATAATGTGAAACTTGCGATGGAGAAGTTGATTGAGGATGGTGAGAAATATTCCAGAATTAAATTGAAATCATTGCCAAAAGGTGTTTTTGAGGCCGAGGATTACATAGATTCTGCCATAGCAAATACTGAAAAGCCTGTTTATGTTAGGGCAAGTGTTAAAATAACGGATGATGAATTTGTTGTTGATTTTACTGGAAGCGATAAACAGGTAATGAGTCCAATTAATTCACCATTTCCAGCGACAGTTTCGGGGGTAAGGGAAACTTACATGGCAATAACAGATCCACATGCATATCCAAATGGAGGATTTTTCAAACCATTGAAGGTAAAGGCTGAAATGGGCTCAATATTTTATCCTGTTAAGCCTGCACCTACATCAACAGACTGGGAGGCAATAGCATTTGCCACTGAACTTGTATGGAAAGCACTTGCTCCATATCTTCCGGAAAAATTACCGGCAGGACACTTCCTCTCAATCGTAGCGACCATAATAGGAGGAGTAAATGATTTAACAGGGGAACCCTTTGCAATAGTGGAACCACAGCCAGGTGGCTGGGGTGCTACATCCAATTCGGATGGTACAAGCGGACTGGTTGCATGCGGTGATGGAGAAACATATATAGCATCCTCCGAAGTTTATGAAAAGAATTTTCCCATACTTGTGGAGAGGTATATGCTTAATACCATAACAGGTGTAGGACATGGAAAGTATAGGGGGGGTTTCGGAGTTGTGAGGGATTATAGAATACTGAATAATGAAGCACTTGTAACAATTCAGGTAGGAAGACATGATTATCCTCCCTGGGGGTTGAAGGGTGGTATGCCGGGGCCTGGAAACAAGGTAATAATTTACAAGAATGGGAATCAACCCATGGAAATAAGGAGAATATCTGCAGACATTTTTAGAAAGGGAGATTTGTTAAGCATACTCACCTCCGGTGGGGGCGGTTATGGAAACCCTTACGAGAGGGAACCAATGCTTGTATTTGAGGACTATAGAAATGGATTAATTACTGCCGATGAAGCTTTACATATATATGGTGTGGTGATTGAAAATGATAAATTAAATGTTGAAAAAACAATGGAAAATAGAGAAAAAAATATAAAAGGGGATAAAAAATGGATGCTCTAGAAAGAATAGGTAAACTTAAAGAAAATATGAGGGGAATTGCCGATTATGCATTTATTACCCCAGGGACAAATTTTTACTATTTTACAAAACTCGATATCTCCGGGTCAATGGAAAGGCTTCTCCTTCTCATAATCCATAGTGAAAAGGATCCATATGTACTGGCTCCTAAAATGTATGAAGATGAGCTTGATAAAATTAAGATGGATGTTTATCTTTGGAAGGACGATGAAAATCCATATGAATTATTGAAAAAACTTGTGAATTTTAAGGATAAGAGGATTCTAATTGAGGATAATATGCCATCAGGAATTTTTCTTAGAATTATGGAGAGTCTTAAGGGAAATATTTTTCTCCCATTATCCCCTGTAATGGTTAATTTAAGAATAATTAAGGATGCAGAAGAATCAGAATTCATGAAAAAATCAGCGGAAATTGTGGATAGGGTTTTCCTTAAATTGACCTCTGAAAATTTAAAGGGTATGACAGAACTTGAATTATCCAGAATCATTGAAAATTATATAAAATATTATGGCGGTGATAAAACTTCATTTGATCCTATAGTAGCATCAGGTTCAAACAGCTCCAAACCACATCATTCTCCCGATAATACAACTATTAAAAATGGTGATCCTGTTATACTGGATTATGGTGCTAAATACAGGGGATATTGCTCTGACATAACAAGAACAGTTTTTATTGGTGAAATTTCAAAAGAGGAAAAAAAGGTATATGAGATTGTTAAAATGGCACAGGAAAGTGCCATTAGCGCTGTAAAACCCGGAAAGAGAGCATCCGAAATTGATATGGTTGCAAGGAAAATAATATCAGATCATGGATATGGTGAATTCTTCATTCATAGAACAGGACATGGGCTTGGACTTGATGTACATGAAGAACCCTATATTAATTCTGTAAATAATCTGATTCTTGAAAATGGGATGTTCTTTACCATTGAACCAGGTATATATATTCCGGGAAAATTTGGGGTAAGAATAGAGGATGATGTTTTCTTATACAATAAAGGTCAGGAAATTACAAAATCGGAGAAGATGATAGAGATTTTATAATCTATTCCTGTGTGTTAAATTCTATTATATTCCCCCAGGCCTTATCGCTCATTACCACAGGTATTAACAGCGTTTTTTCAATAATTTTCACATCACTTATTATATCATTTAAATGATTTTTAAGACCGTAAAAATTATCATCAAACAATCTCAGAAGCAAATCGTATGATCCTATGTATCTGGTTATCTCATAAATGTATTCATCATTCTTACATTTCTCTATAAATTTTTCTATCTCTTCCTTTGGTGAATTTGGATAGAATTTAATCAATAAATCAGCATAATTAAGCCTCATATTTTGAAGTACAAGTAGACCAATTATTTTTATCGCACCAGAATTTTGTAATTTTAATCTCCTCATTCTTACGGATGTTTTTGAAATTCCTAGAATATCAGCAATTTTCTGATCATTCATTCTTCCATCCCTATTCAGCAGATTGATGATCTTAATATCTATATCATCAAACTTTTTTGAGAGAATTTTTTCCCACATAAAATTTGAATTGTTTTTTGTATAATAAAATTTTTCTAAAGATGATCCTTCTAAAAAATATAATAATTTTTAAAAAGTTGTTAGACCTATTTTTCTTTCAAATGTCTAACTGTCCAGGTTGAATTAAAAAAAATTTAAGTAATAGTTCACTCATATGAGTGTAATATGAGAAAGCATATCAAGAATCTGGTGATATTTTCTATAGTATCTTTAGTGGTGCTCTCTAGTTTTAATGCAGCTGCACTAATAAGTAAAGCCCAGTCCTCCCCATCCAGTCAGTTAACGATAGGTTTGGTAGGGACCCCCTCTGATCCATTTAATCCAATAACACAGATAGCCCTAATTGATCACTGGATCCAATCCATCCTTTACGCCACATTAATAACTTACAATACGAGCGGTGCATTGGTACCATATATGGCCAGTTCATTTAATGTTTCAGCAGATGCGAAGAATTTTACATTTCATTTGAGAAACAATCTAAAATGGAGTGATGGTTATCCAATAACAGCCCAGGATGTTGTATTTTCCTTGAATGCATCTATAGAATATTCAACCAGGGTGTCAAGTTTATTACCAATAGCGAAGCCAAGCAGTAAAACATTTTCTCATTATACCTTGAATACATCTGATGTATACACCCCTAATAATTACACTGTAATAATACACACTAGTGTTCCAAGTCCTTCGCTTATGGCATATTTTGCTGATTTCTTCTATATATTA
>PNIT01000068.1 GCA_002878135.1 Candidatus Aciduliprofundum sp. | reverse complement strand
TATATTTTTATAATAATGTCATTTAAGCGATTCCTATTTTTCTCTAAAGTATTTAAAATAATGTTTTTCTTTTTTATTTAATATTCTAAATTTATAAAATCGCAAAACTATAGTCATTAAAAGGAATAGAACATTGAAAAACTCTTTACTGCGGTTTGAAAATATGTATTGACCTTAACAGTGCATAAGAATATAAAAAAGTTATATGAAAAACTGAATTGATCCAAGAGCTATGAAGGCCTAAAAGGGCAATCAGGTGAAGACCAGTCAAAAGATAAGGAGCAGATGATGGTATGTGGATTTCTGAATAAGGATTTCTACAAAGCCCCATTAGGAACATTTTTGAATAAGAAATTGATATTTTATTTTTATAAAAATTTTGGGATTATAAAACTTAATCATTGATATCAAAAATCTAGAGATATTGAATTTTGGCCAATCCTATATAAAAATTGATTTAGCCATTATTAAAAAATCTAAATTTCTGAATTTTTTTGTACAAAAAACCATAATCTTGTACCAAAATAATTAAATATTAGTAAATTCATGACTATTAAACATGGGAGGCGATACAAAGAGAAAGTTATGGATAGTGATTACAGTGGTTGTTGTTGTTATTATCATTGGTGCAGCCCTGGCAGCCATAACCTGGCCCAAGCCAACAACCTCTACCCAGAAGCCCGTATCACAGGCATCGCAAACACTGAGCATAACCTGGGCGAATGTACCAAACATAGACCCCGCCATAGGCTCTGATGAGGCAAGTTCAGCAGCTCTGGTGAATCTATATGATACTCTCGTCTTTCCAACAGAATCTGGAGCACTTTTACCTGACCTTGCTACAAATTGGACAGTTTCAAGTAATGGATTGGTGTACACATTCCATCTGAGGCATGGTGTAACATTTCACAATGGTGATCCTCTAACAGCACAGGATGTTGTTTTTTCAATGAATAGACTCCTTACCATGCGCCAAGGCTATTCCTTCCTCTTCAGCCCCTATGTGGCCAATACTACAGCACCAGATAATTATACTGTTGTATTCACACTGAAATCTCCATTTGCACTATTCATGGACACGCTAGTCAGGCTTTATATCCTTGACCAGAAGCAGGTGATGGCACATCTAGGTACAGGCTCATACGGATCCTATGGAGATTATGGATCAACATGGCTCCTGACACACGATGCAGGTTCAGGGCCATACCAGGTATTGTATGTTAACCTTGAAGCAAA
Source organism: Candidatus Aciduliprofundum sp. (assembly GCA_002878135.1). GTDB lineage: Archaea > Thermoplasmatota > Thermoplasmata > Thermoplasmatales > ARK-15 > ARK-15. Next base: position 7,245 of record PNIT01000068.1, on the reverse strand, counting down.
CATGACCCTTGTTGAGTATCCACATTACTGGGCGGGTGTAAACCCTGGCCAACCAAAGTATGTGCAGTTTATTGGTACTACAAACCCCAGCACTGTTCAGGCACTATTCTCATCCAAACAGATACAGATCACGGACATGTGGCAGCAGTATTCTACAATACAAAATCTTGCAGCACTACCAGGCGCTAAAATGGTGACAATACCATCCGCCCAGGAGATGTACCTGATGATAAACACACAGCGCCCACCAACAGATGACATCTACGTTAGGGAGGCTATGACATACGCCCTGAATTACACCGCCATAGTGACACAGGCATTCCCAGGTTCTCAGCTTGCTGCAGGGCCCGTACCTCCTATTCTACCTGGGCATGACCCTTCCATTCCAACGAGTCACCAAAATCTGACGCTTGCACAGGAAGTGATTAAAAAATCCAAGTACTATGGAAGTTTAAGCAATTATCCAGTAACATACTACTGGGTGACTGAGGTCCCTGCTGAACAGAAGATGGCCATACAATTTGCATCAGATATGGCAAAGATTGGGATTACTGTAAAGGTTGTTGGAGTACCCTGGCTTACTGTGATCGCAGATCTTTCCAATGAATCCGCATCACCAAACATAGTCTCCATAGCGTGCGCTCCAAACTACTATGATGCATCATCACTCCTCCAGGAAAGATATTCTATGGCATCCCAGGGGACATGGGAACAGAATGAATGGCTGAAAAATTCCACAATAAGCGACATGATTGCCTATTCAATGACCATTCAAAATCAAACTGAGAGGTATCAGATGTATTATAAGATACAGGAGATGATATATAACCTTTACATCTCAATATATCCTTTCGTGATAACAGAGGTAAGAGCATACTATCCATCAATTGTTGATTGGTATTCAGCGAATGGCCATCCCATAGCACTGCTCGGTTATGACTTCGTTTTCAGGAACTTTATATTCAATGGTACATCCTCAGTATCCTCCTCAGCTGTAGTGCAAAATCAGACCAACAATATACAGTATGTTTCGAACTTCATGCTAGGATCCATGGATCTTAGAGCATATGTTCCAGCGATACATGATATCTTTTCAATAAATGATCAACATTTTTCATCAAACCAAAATAACTTTATTATAGTGAACACAGGATACAGTAAATAACATTATAAAATATTTTTAATTTTTTATTTTTAAATGTTCTTGAAGAATGTATTTACAAATAATGAATGAATTTATTGTTTATTCAAATAAAGGTGGCAGCTGCATAGGTGGTTTGGTGATACCTCAATCAATGGAGGATCTTTTACCTTGCAAACATCCATCACGAATGGGCATCTTGGATGAAAACTGCATCCCTCCGGCAGTTTAAGGGCACCTGGAATCTCGCCAGTTGACAGTATTTTCTTTGGTTTCAGCTTCTCTTCCTCTTCTGTTATAACTGGAATTGATGATAATAGCATTTTCGTATACGGGTGGAACGAATTCGTAAAGAACTCCTCCGATTTGGCTATCTCCTTTATCTTTCCAAGGTACATGATGGCCACCCTATTTGCAACGTTGGACATTAGGCTAAGGTTGTGTGTAATGAAGATGTATGTGAGACCAAAATTTTTCTGAAGCTTCATAAGGATATTTATGATCTTACCCTGGACAGATACATCCAGGGATGATGTGGGCTCATCAAGTACTATAAGGGATGGTTCAGTGGATAGGGCCCTTGCAATTGCAACAAGCTGTTTCTCACCACCCCCAAGTTCCTCAGGATGCCTATCTATAAATTCTGGTGGTAGATCTACCATCTCTAGGAGTTCATATATTGTCTGTGGCAGGGGCGCATCCGGCCTGTGTATGGATATTGGAACTTCGAGTATTTGCCTAACAGTTTTCTTGGGGTTCAAGGATGATGCAGGGTTTTGGAATACTATCTGAATCTCCTTCTTTAACCATTTAGGCCTTTTATTTATTGGTATTGCTATGTTATTACCCTTGTATTTTATTTCACCCGATGTGGGGAGATAAAGACCCATTATAATGTTTGCCACAGTTGTTTTACCTGATCCAGATTCACCCACAAGGCCGAATATCTCCCCCTCTTCTATCTCCAGATCTACATCGTCCACAGCTTTTATTGTTCCCTTTCTTGTTTTAAAATATTTTTTTAGGCCTTTAATTTCTAGAATTGCAGCCATATTTAACTACCTTCCTTCCTGAATAGGTGGCAGGCAACAAAGTGTCCATCCTCAGCCTCGTAAACTTGGGGCATTTCCCTTTCACATATATCCATCTTAAAGGGGCATCTTGTAGAAAATCTGCATCCCAGAGGTGGATTTAAGTAGCTTGGAACAACGCCGGGTATCCCCTCGGGTATTTTTTTACCCATTAGTTTTGGAACAGATTCAATCAAAAGCCTTGTATATGGATGTAAAGGGTTTGAAAATATGGATTTTGTAGGTCCGTATTCAACTATAGTCCCAGCATACATAACATAAATCCTATCAACAAATCCCCTAACAGTGCCGAGGGCATGGGAGATCAGGATGATTGAAAGATGCTTTTCTTCCACTATGGACTTGAGGAGGCGCATTATCTGGTCTTCAATTGTGACATCAAGTGAGGTCCCAGGTTCATCAGCTATCAAGAGATCGTTTGCTGATGCAAGACTCATAGCTATGTTTACCCTCTGCTTCATTCCACCCGAAAGCTGAAATGGATAGCTATCAAGAATCCTTTCAGGTTCAGGAAGTGCAGCCTGTTTAAGGTACGAAATAGCGAGTTCATGAATTTCAGATTTTGTTAATCTACGATCTGAGGAATATTTTACTATATCATAGATCTGAGGACCTATCTTAAAAACAGGATTTAATGCTGTGGAAGGATCCTGAAAAATCATAGATATGCTGTGCCTCCTCAGATATGTCATCTCTTTCTTTGAAATTTTTAGTATGTTTTTACCCTTGTAATATATCTCTCCACCCTCCAAAAGAGCATTGGTTGGGAGTATCCTCATGATACTTTTCATTGATGTTGTTTTTCCACAGCCAGATTCACCTATAATTCCAATTTTTTCTCCCTTCAATACATAAAAAGACACATTTCTCAATACCTTTAGAATGCCTTCATAAACCTTATAACTCACAGCAAGATCCTTTACCTCCAATATCTTCCCATTCTCCATTACCATAATATCACCTAATAGATGAAGAGAACATGTCCTTGATGCCGTCACCAAGCAAATTGAAGGCAAGTATGATTATCACAATAAATATCGCTGGAAAGATGCTAATCCACCACACCTGCGGGAGATAGGCAGCGCCCTCAGAAATCATTGTACCTAGATCAGGCGTGGGCTCCTGTGCACCAAGACCAACAAAACTCAATGCTGCCCCTATGAGAATTACCCAACCTGCATCAAGACTCACCTTTGTTAATATGGTTCCAAGTAGATTGGGCATGATCTCTGAAAACATAATATGCGAAGGCGATGCGCCTATAACTTCCGCCGCCCTCACAAAATCCTCATTCCTTATTGATGTTGTTGAAGTATAAACCAGCCTTGTGTACCATGGCCACCAGGCTAAAGAAACTGCAAACATTGCATTTGTTATGTTGGGTGTTAGCACTGATGCTATTGAGAGTGCAAGTAGAAGTGGGGGTACTGCAACAAATATATCAGCAACCCTCATTATAAGTATACTAAACCATCTCTTTGGATAATAACCGGCTATGAGACCAAGCACTACCCCTGGGATAACGGTTACTGATAGAACAACACCAACAAGCAAAAAAGAATATCTCAGACCAAATATTATCCTTGTTAGGATATCCCTGCCTAGCATATCCGTACCAAATGGATGTGCTAATGAGGGTGGAAGGTTTTCCTGTGATAGATTTATGTATAGTCCGGCGTTGGAAGGATATGGTGTTATCAAGGAGGCAAGAATAGCCATTAGGATTAATGCAATCAAAACACCGAGCCCCACTATTGACAACTTATTCCTTTTGAACCTATACCAATACCTACCATACTTATTCCTTATTCTCTTTATTAGGTTTTTTCTGGATACTTTTTCATCCATGATTAATCGCTCACCTCTTCTCTGCTCCTTGGATCAAGATAGCCAATTATCACATCCACAAGTGTGTTTGCTATAACAAAAAGAACACCCGCAATCATTACAACAGCAATTATTCCATTCAGATCCTTGCTAAGCATGGCGTTCAATCCATAACGTGAGATCCCTGGCCAATTGAATATAAATTCTATGAGGAATGCGTTTGCAATTATAGATGATATGTCCAGGGCATATATTGTTATCATTGGTATTAGCGAGGGCTTCAACAGGTACTTTGTTGTTATGATACTGTCAGGCAGTCCGTGCGAGATCTCAGAGAGTGTGAAATCACTGTTCTTATTCTCAACTACCGCTGACCTTAATATCCTTGCCTCCTGCGCCAATGGTCCGAGCGCTAGGGAAAAACTTGGGAGTATTAGATGCCAGATGGCATCAACCACAACGTTGAATTCACCTGTCAATAATCCATCTATCACATACAATCCTGTTATACGGGGTGGTGGTGTTACCCCTGGACTGAGCTCACCTATGATTGGAAAGAGGTGAAGTCCATACCCGAATATTAATTGAAGGAATATGGCAACAACAAATGATGGTATGGCGATACCTATGTACGTCAGTACCCTGATTATATTATCAACATATGTATTCTCCATTTTACCAGCCAATAAGCCTAAGGGAATCGCCAACAAAAGATCAATAATCCCCGCCATTATAATCAATTCTAAGGTGGCTGGAAAGAATTGTTCAACATCCAGAAGTACGTTCCTATGTGTGTAGAGGGATAATCCCCAATTTCCAGTGAAAATGCCGCTTATCCAGTACCAGTACTGTATGTACAATGGCTCATTTAGATGGAGTTGCTGCATTAGGGCCTGGACCGCCTCTGGGGGGGCGTTTGGGCCCAAAGCAGCCCTTGCAGGATTTCCAGGAAGTACCCTAGCTAACACAAATACAAGAACTGAGAGTCCAATCAAAGATATTATTGAATATGCCAAACTTTTTCCAACAAACTTAAAGGTGCTCATTGGATCACCTATACTAAGTATATTGAATATTTAAGAATTGTTTTACCTCTGGATTGATAGGATATTTCAATGATTTTATTCCTTAAAAATTCTTTCATTAATGTCCCTTTTTTTTCAAAGGATTTCTCCATATGAGAGGCTATAGCAAAACATTTATTTAAAATTTTCTTTTATATTAGTATATAAAAATACAATTTTAATTTAAAAAACTATATTTAATTGTTTTATTATACTTATAAACACATTCATTAATTTACTAGAGTATACCAATAATTTGATTTCAATGAACATATATGAACAAAGATGGTATCTGGCTGTATTCCAAATAAATGTAATTTTTTTGAAAATTATAACCTATAAGGGAGGATTAAATCTTTCGGAGAAACCTTCCATAGATTCAATGAGTATATATTTGAAATAGTAAGTTGAAAGGTAAATTTTATATAAATTTATTAAAAAAATACTGAGGGAGTTAAAAAATTTTAAAATAATAATTAAATTTTATATATATATATTTTATAGATAGTAAAATTTAATAAAAATCTTAACATATGGGGTAAATATGTGGGAAAAAATTTTATCAAAGAAATTTGATGAAATTGACATTAAGATAATCAACCTACTGAACCAGGATGGAAGGATAAACGATCAGAAAATTGCAGACAAATTGGGTATATCAAAGACATCGGTGAGAATGAGAAGGTTGAAGTTGCAGAACTCAGGTGCAATAAAAATAATAGGGTTGCTTGTACTGCAGAACATGGATCTAAGCTATGCTGATGTGATGGTGAAATTTTCATCAGATTCCAGTAACAGCGAGATAGAGAAGTTTATTGAGAAATGCAAGAATGATGAGTATATATACGAGATCACGAGATATATGGGTTATTATGATCTTCTTTTAAGATTTTTTGATGAGGATTTTGTTAGACTTAAAATGCACTACAATGACATAATAAGTAAGGAGAAGGTAGTGAAGGAAAGCATAATGATACCCGTGATGATGAGCGATAAGGCGTGGGGAAACATAATAAACTTCAGGGATAAAAAATAGATCTTATATCACTATTATATCCTTTTCCGCCTTTGTGAGTATGACCTGTTTATTATCCACCAATACATCATCCTCTATTCTAATTCCAAAATCTCCTCTAATATAAATTCCAGGTTCAACTGTAAATACCATACCATTTTGTAATGGGATAGGATTTACATTGTTTATGAAGGGTTCCTCATGAACATCAAGCCCAATGCCGTGGCCTGTTCTGTGTATGAAATATTCACCGTAACCCTTTTCTGAGATGTATTCCCTTGCAGCCTTGTCTATATCAAGTGCCCTTATACCGGGTAAAACCTTAAAAATAGCTCTTTCCTGTGCCTCCCTTACTATGCTGTAAATTTCCTTTTCCCTCTCCGTTACCCTTTCAAGAAACAAAGTTCTTGTTATGTCAGAGCAGTAGCCTCTGTATTTTGCGCCAAAATCTAGTATTATTGGCCCTATACTATCCCTTGAATTTCCAGGTATATGGTGTGGATCTGCCGTGTTCTTACCCTTTGCTACTATTGCATCGAATGATTTAGAATCTCCCCCAAAATCCTGGATGTATTCCTCTATGAGACTTGCTATCTCCTTTTCACTCATTCTCAAAATATCCTCCCCTATAATTTTTTTGAAGACCATGTCTGCTATATAGGCTGCCTTTTTCAGGTATTCAATCTCCTCCTGCTCCTTAATCATTCTTAAACTTGAGATTATGCTGGAAAGCGGATGAAATTTGCTACCTGGAATATTCTTCATTATCTCCATAAGCATCACCGATGGTAGTGAATCCTCAACAAAGAAGATCTTATTCTTAAGATTCAATCTTTTTTTCAGAGAAAGATAGGGATTTTCACCATCCTTCCATAATTCGATCTCCAAGCCAGATTCATGGAGGGATTCACCGTAGAGTTCAGGGGCGATTATGAATGGTTCTGAATCCAGAGGAACAACTAGCAAAAAAAGTCTTTCCATTGATCCCATGATATTAAGATCTGTCAAATAATAGAAGTTGGATCCAGGGGATATAAGTGCGAATTCACCCTTGCCTTCCATGGATTTCTTAAGCCTTTCAATTCTATTCATTCTCATATGCATTAC
>PNIT01000052.1 GCA_002878135.1 Candidatus Aciduliprofundum sp. | reverse complement strand
GATTTTGGAATTAAGAGGATTCCGGAGGAATTCTTTGAGGAGATTAATAAAATTAAAAATAGCAGGGCAATCATATTTGCATACTCAGCAAGAAAACTTGAGGAGCGTGGAATTCAGACTGAGGGAATAAAATTCAGGTGGATGGGCATAGATTACATACCACCTTCACTCCTATCATTAAGCCAGGAGGAGATTGAAAATAAAAACATATACTTTTTAAATATACTCCATAATTTAAATCTTGATAGTGAATCTCTTGGCCTTCACTCTGCGGATTTCATGATATCACTAAGATATCTGGATGATAGATCCATTTCAGATGTCATGGAAAAGGTGGGTAGCGTACCCCTTATTGGATTCAAGGGAAAATACTGTGTTTCTCTCATTTCATCCATTTTACTCGTGCTTTTCCATGGATATGGAATGGATTATTCTAAGAAGTTCAGGGAAATCCTTTATAACTGGGTAAATATGCATCCTGCGCACAAGGAGCTTTTATCCTCTCAGTTCTCACTGGAGCTTTCCATACCTATAAATGATGTAAAGGATTGCCTTGATTCAATAAATGAAGATATTACAACAGTTTTGATTGAAAGATTAGATCCATATTTGAAGGATATTGAGAATAAGATAAAGAATTCCATCAGAAAGGTGGACTGTGATTCACTTAAAATCATACTGAACATGGATGAAATACCATTGCCTGGGGAAGGAGATGAGGATTTTGATAACTCAATTAGATCCGCAGTAAAAAAACTTGAGGAATATGTTTCGAGAGGAACAGTGATAATAGTAGGCAGGGACAGACATGAGAAAGCCTCATTAGGATTACCGTTGCTGAAAAATCTCTGCCCCAGGGGACTCTTTGTCCAAGGAGAATACAGGCTTGAGGGTATGAAATGGGTAAAGGATTCTGGCATAATTATGGTTAATAATTATGAGAACATGAAGGGATATGAGGGAGTAGTGGCATTCAATGATAATATGCCGGAAGGGGAGAAAATTAACCTTGAAGACCTTGACCCTGTGAAAATTTTCACCTCCCCTTATTATGAGAACATATATTTTGTTTCAATAAATCCTGAGAATATTATAAATAAGATTGTGAGAAGGTATCTTGAGCATCTAATACCAAGTGAATACACAGAGGATGTCATTGATAAAATTGTCTCAATCTCTGGCCCATCCCTTTCAAGGGCATATATAAATAGCCTTGCATTCTCACTCTGCATCAAAGAGGGTATGAACGGGGAAGATGCATTTCTTATTGTTTCCTCAAATCCATCTGAAGCCTACTCAATTCTAATGGATAAACTAAATACTGAACAGATCCTTTGCCTTTATGAATCCACATACCATCCTGTGGACAGGATTTTAATTGAATCCTTTAAATTGGATATGGTAGCATTCGAAAGGCATGGAGACAAATTCAGGGTTCCTGTGGAGATCTCTGAATCTGTAAGGGAGATTATTCTAAAAAATGGAAGATTGCTTGAGGAAATTGATAAAAATATGGTGAATATTGTCAATGAGATAAAATCAGCTGGCGTAAAGGAGGAGATTGTGGAGAATTTAAAAATGATTCCTCCCAGAGGTAAGATGGATATATGTTTCTGGCATAGCGCATTGAAGAATGCAGAATCAAATAGGGGGATACTCCATTTTCTACTATATGATTACTTAGAAAGGATTGAATCAAGAAATAATATAGCATTGTTTACTGTCTATCTCCTGCATCAAAGAAAGAATATTAAAGGATTGAGATACACACCCATTTACGTAGCCATTGATTCAAAGAACCCCTTGCTTCTACCCTACCTTTCACTTGAATATGGTGCAAAAAGCATTGAGTTCAAAATTGTATCTGAATTTTTTAAGGCACTTTATAACATGGATCTTATAGATAAAAACTATGGAATATTGATAGATTATTATTCGGGAGATTACCTTTATCCAATGGAGGAAAAATCATGGATTTACCATTATCTCATGGGCAGCCATCATATGGAAAAAGAAGAGTTTGATACTGCAATGGATGAATTCAATAAATCAGTATCAAAGAATCAGCTATTATCTGAACCATTTTTAATGATCGCATATATACTCTATAGGATGGAGGAGAGGATAAATTCAATATCTAAAAAGATGGAATTGCTTGAGAATGCAAAGAGAAATATAGAAAATTCCATCTCAATCAATAACAGGAATTATATCGCCTATCTTTTAAAGGGATACGTAGATCTTAAGGAGGGTAGAATAGAAAGGGATACCATTAGAAAGATTGCGCACATAAACAGTGCTAAGAATGATTTTGAAAAGGGTAAATCAACAGGTAATGATTTTTCACCCCTCTATTCGGGTGCTGGAGACTGTCTCTTCGATCTAGGAATGCTTGAGAAGGATGGTGATAAGAAAAAGAATCACTATCAAATGTCCCTTAATGAATATAGGATAGCACTTGAAAAGGATCCTGGAAATGTAAGAGCACTTATAGGTTATGCAAACTGCATATACGAGATATCAAAGTTTGAAAAGAGCATAAAGGAAAGGATTGGCATGCTAAGGGATGCAATGAAATACTATGATGATAGCATATCAATATTTGATACCCCCGAGGCACACAATGGGAAGGGAAATATTCTTCTGGCACTTTCAAGATTTGAAAGGGATGCAAAGAATAGGGAGATCCTGATCTCAGAATCCCAGAGGGAATATGAGAAATCCATTTCAATGGACATGAATCTAACGGGGAATTACCTTGGCCTTGGTAATTCAATGCTAGAACTTTCAAGGATAAAGGATGATAAGATTGATCTTCTGAAGAAGGCAAAAAACTATTTTGATCAGGGACTTAACATAGATTTTCTCAATCCATGGATACACTATGGAAAGGGGGAGGTATTTCTTGAAATGGCAAGGATTGAAAGGAATCCAGATAAAAAGTCCGATCTGATTAGGGATGCAATGAAGGAGTATGAACAGGCGATAAAGATTGATCCATACTTCGTTCACGCATACAATGGAATAGGAAATGCCCTGCTAGAATTAAACAAGATTGAGAAAAATAGGGAAAGGTGGGAAGAGAATATAAGAAACTCACTGAAGAATTTTGAGAAGGCCATATCCATAGACAATGGTTATACACAGGCCTACAATGGTAGATCAATTTGCTATGCCATCATGGCAAGGGAGGAGAGGAAGAGGGATCTGAAGAGGGACCTTCTCCAGAAATCAATAAAGGATCTTGATTACTCCATTTCCATAAGCCCCTTCTATGCACAGGCCTATCATAACTATGGTAACAGATTGATTGAACTCTCTGAACTTGAGAGTGATAGGGAAAGGAAGATAGAGATAATAGAGGAGGCCATAAAGAGGTATGAGGAGGCACTCACCCTTGATCCCACACTCAAACAATCATACAATGGAATGGGTAACGCATACCTGCTTCTCTCCAAGATGGACAGGAAAAGGGAGAAGGAATACATACAGAAGGCCATGGAAAGCTATGAGAATGCTTTGATGATAGACAAAAACTATGAGAATGCAAGGAAAAACCTTGAGCTTTGCAGATCTCTCCTAAAAAGATAATGAATGCTCAAATGTGTAGAAAAATTTAAATAGTTTTACTCATTTGAGTAATATGGTGATGTCATATGTTCGGATGGTTTGGAGGAAGAGGAAGGGGCTGGGGAGCCACACTTGGATATTGCCCCTGGACCGGCCTTCCTAGAGGTTGGAGATGGTACTGGCCATATTCCACATATCCATACGGTGGTTACTGGCAGGGCTATACACCATACCAGACACAGCCATGGGCATACGGTCAATACTCTACACCATACCAGTACCAGGCACCCCCTTTCAATGAGAGGGAGGCCCTGGAGAATGAATACAAATACCTCCAGGAGAGGCTGGAGGAGGTAAAGAGGAGGCTCGACCAGCTCCAAAAATAATTTTTTAAAAAATTCATTTAAATTTTTTATACCTGATGTAGGTAAACCTAAAATATTCGATATAATTATCTCTGGATGGTGTTCACAATGAGAATATGTATAGCTACCTCTGGATCCGGAGGCATAAGGGATTATGTAAGCCCTCAATTTGGTAGATGTCCTACTTTTACAGTTGTTGATGTTGAGGGGGGTAGCATAAAGAATGTTAATGTTATACAGAATCCCGGTTCCTTCGCAGGAAGCGGTGCAGGTATTCAGTCAGCACAGATTGTGGTCAACCAGGGATGCAACGTTGTCATCGCAGGTGCCATAGGTCCAAATTCCTTCCAGGTTCTGTCCATGGGGGGTGTTGACATGAGGGAATGCCCTCCAATGCCTGTTGAGGAGGCTGTCAGGGCTTTCCTAGAGGGTAGACTTAGGCCAGCAACAGGGATGGGTATGCCGGGTATGGGAAGGGGGATGGGCGGAGGTAGGGGAAGAGGAAGGGGCTGGGGTAGAGGACCCTGAGGATCACCCATGAGAATTGCAGTGACAGGTGGAAAGGGCGGAACAGGTAAGAGTACTGTGGCAATAAACATAGCCTGGGAGCTTTCAAAGAGGTACAGGGTAGTGCTGGTGGATGCGGATGTTGAGTGCCCCAACGATCATATCCTACTCTCAACTAATTTAGAGAATTCCATGGAGGAATACATATTCAGGCCCAGGTTTAACTACAAGAAATGCATAAGATGCTCACTATGCGTCAAAAATTGTTCTGACAGTGCCATCGTAATGTTCAAGGAGGGTTATCCATTCCTTATGCCACAGCTCTGTTCTGGGTGCAGGACATGCCAGCTTGTCTGTCCAGTGGACGCCATTGAGGAGGATAAAAAACACATTGGTAACACTTATGTTTCAAGGGTTAAAGATAATCTTACACTTGTAACGGGTGTTCTGAAGGAGGGGGAGGAGAGATCATATCCTCTTGTTCTTTCCACAAGGAAGAGGGGAGAAGAACTCCCGCATGATATAATCATTTATGATACATCTGCAGGCACAGGCAACCATGTTGCTGCTGCCATAGAGAATGCAGATATAGCTGTTGTGGTGACAGAACCAACCCCACTGGGTATACACGATCTAAAAATGATCTTCAGGCTTCTGGAAAAACAGGGTAAGAATGGATACGCAGTCATAAACAGGTACAACATAGTTCAGGATTTACCTGATCTTGATGGCATAAGTGTTCTTGAAAAGATTCCACTCAGCGATAGGATAGTTGAGAGCTACATAAAGGGAGTTCCGGTGGCAAAACTTTACCCTGAAAGTGAGGAGTCTATGATTTTCTCTAACATAGCAAAAAGGGTGGTGGATCTCCTATGGCAGAGATAGTTGTTGCGAGTGGAAAGGGTGGAGTGGGGAAGAGCACCGTTTCCTCCTCACTTTCTGTTATTCTTCATGAAAAGAGCATAGGGATTGTTGATGCTGATGCGGAGGCACCAAATCTGCACATAATATTTGATATAAATGAATGGGAAAAGGAGATAGATTACAGGGATAAGAGCCTTGCAGTTATAGATTATTCAAAATGTGATAAGTGCCTAATATGTGAAAGGGTATGCACCTATGAGGCCATATACCATGATGAGATTGTAAAGATAAGGGATTATATATGTGAAGGATGTGCCGCCTGCAAGATTGCATGCCCCAGAAAAGCAATAAAGATTGTTTCTGGACTGCACTCAGGTTGGATAAGGATATCAAGTACTCCCTATGGACCTTTTGTTACATCTGAGCTCGATGTTGGGCAGTCAAACAGTGGAAAGCTTGTCACAGAGGAGAAAAACATAGCCAGGGGATGGATAAGGGAGGGGAGGGTAAGGAATCTTATTGTGGATTCTGCAGCTGGTATAGGTTGCCAGGTGATAGCATCTATGAGCGGTGCAACACACGCTATCCTTGTGGTGGAGCCCACAGAATCAAGCCTTAGTGATATGAAAAGGGCCTACAACCTTGCCTTTCATTTCAGGGTAAAACCATACATAATAATAAATAAAAGTGACCTGAACCCAGGGTTCAATGGCATAAGGGAATTTGCAAGGGAGAATGATGTTGAAATAATTGGTGAAATACCCTATGATAGGGTGGTCCCAAGATCAATGGCCTTCAGGAAGCCACTTGTTGTCTATGACCCAGATTCAAGGGCATCAAGGGCAATTGCAGAGATATCAGAGCAAATAAAAAATTTACTCGATTAATCAAGGATCCGTAATAGTATTATTGCAACAAGAGGACCCAATGATAGTGTTAAAAATGCAAGGTAAACATTATTTGTGAATGTAATTATTGCACCAACCACCGCAGGAACTATTATCAGGCTTGGTTGTGAGACAAGGTTGGCCAGACCCATGGATGTGGCCTCCTTACCTTTTATTATCTCGGATATATAGGCGTCCAGGGGTGTCCTGTAACCGAAGGATATGAAGCCAAGAATGAATGACATAAACAATAAGATATCACTGCTTATGAATGGAAATACTATTAGAAGAATGAAGAATAAAAAAAGATAAGCTGTTGATACCTCCTTCCTTTTTTTGATAATATCGGATATGAATCCGGATATTGGTATTGATGTCAATGCTCCCAGTGAGAAGACTGCAGAAACAAGACCAGAGTATGCATAGCTCAGGTGGAATTCTATGCTTGATAGAAGGAATAGATATGTGGATATGCCCCACATCCCCCAGAAACCAGAAAATCTTATGAATGCAGCCATTATTGATTTCCTGTTTATTGCACTTCTCTCCGGCCTCTCAACAATTTTCTTTATGAAGAATACGGGTATTGAAACGAGTATTGCAAAGATTGCAATGTATACGTAAATTATCCTCCAGTTCAATGTTTCAAGGTAGCTGGGGAATAGAATGTTTGTTATGAGCAGTGAAAATGGACCTGCGGTATTGAGAAGGCTGATTGCTGTTGCCCTGTATCCAGGATTCCTTTCAGAAACAAGCTTCACAGAGCCAATATATGTTGGTGCTGAGAATACACCAATGAGAAACATGGTGATAAGGGAAATATAATAATCGCTGGAGAATGAGAATATCAGAGTGAATAATGAAAGCATGATAAGTGATATTGATATTATAACATAGCCGTATTTATCAACAAGATAACCCATTGGAAGGTTGAATAATGCGTAACCCAGGTAAAATGAAGATAGTAGTATAGAGGCATAAAAATAGTTGACATGGAGGGATTGACTGATGGGTATGATTGTAACACTAAATACAAGCCTTATGAATATCTCTGGAAATGTTATAAGCCATGCAAATATTATTGCTAATATCCTGTTATCAAACTTCACCTTGGAATAAATAAAAAGGAGGTAAATTAATTTTTACGCGGGATAGTAGTGTGCAAAGCTAACCAGGTGATGTAGCAAAGCATTGTATCCAATGAAGAATGCAACGAATGCAGCTATTAGGAGAACTATGAACTCTATGTAATAGAGAGCCTTTGGTAATCCATTAGGTTTTATAATTACTACTGGAGAAAGAAGTGCACCTATACCGCTGGAGATGTAGAGGCCAAATGCAGGTAGGAAATTTGCACCTGTTTCTAGCTGATCAACCACCATCGCATAGGCACCAAGTATAACATATATACCCAGGAGGAATGATAGTATGGTGAGTAGGGATGGATCCTTTCCCTTATAGAACATGAAAGATCCGGTCAGGAGAAGTAGACCGAACATGAGCAGGGGATCACCAAAAAGCATATTGTACCCGCCAGGCAGTGGCCATGTGAAAGCCATTATGAAACCACTTATAAAATCAAAAAATCCAATTGCAATAGCAGGTATTGCAAGCTTCTCCCTTGCTGATTCAATCCTTCCAGTTGCCGCAAATATCACATAAAGTGAAAAAAGGAGCAATCCTGAACCCAGTCCTATCAGCATTATAGCGAGCGGATCTATAAACCCAGCCATCTTTGATCACCAGGATAGAGAATTTATGGAGGATATATAAAATAAAAAGTTTAAAATTTTAAAATAGTTTTAAAAATTTAAATCTCCATTAAATTTAGGATGATGAGTTTTCCTCTATCCATGCAAGTATTGGTAGGATAAGCTTCCTCAACCTTTTACCCTTGGGCGTAAGGCTGTAGTCTACCCTTATGGGCCTCTCCCCACTAATTATCTCCCTCCTTATCAGCCCTTGATTTTCAAGTTCTTTCAATCTCATGGAGAGGAGGTTTGGCCTTGGGCATCCTGTCTTTTTCATTATCTCATTGAAATTCACCTTTTCCCTGTTTCCAAGGAGGGCTATTATGAGAAGTGTATATTTTTTCCCCAGTATATTGAGTACCCTTTCAGATGGCAATATGCATATTGTTCTACCTCTATAATCTACCATACAGGCAAGCTCGTGTTCAACACAATCCTTTTTCTCCATGTGTTACCATAATTTTTTATTAATTTAAAATCTACCCTTGACAAAAATTAAGGTAATAATGCAAAAATTTTTAAACATTAACAAGCGTATTAGTTCGAAGGTGGAAAAATTCGTCAAGGCACTTGATGGCGTATCCTTAAACATAGATAAGGGGGAGATATATTCACT
>PNIT01000101.1 GCA_002878135.1 Candidatus Aciduliprofundum sp. | reverse complement strand
TAAAGATAAAATAAATATGCAATATTATCAGTTAATAAATTCTATTAACAAAGTAAATAAAAAATCTTATAAGTAAATTTCAGGAACATTTTTAAACTAATTTTCATGACAAAACATTGATGGATAAGGATGAACTCTATGAAAAAATAAAGGATATAATGACAAAGGAAAGATTTGAGTATGAAATTTCAGAAAGAAAAAGAAAATACAACAATCTTTTGGATGATGACGCAATAGCTCTCCTCATAGTGGATGAACTGGGTAGAACACCAGTAAATTGGTTAAAGATATCGGATTTAATAGATGGTGTAAATGCATCGTTGATTGTGGATATAGAGTCATTCGAGGATAGTAAAATAATGAAAAATGATAGGGAACTAAGAATGAGAAAAATGAAGGTAAAGGATGATACAGGAGAATGTACCCTTGTTCTTTGGAATGAGGAGATTGACAACTACAGTTTTCTTAAACCGGGTGATAGAATAAAGATAATAAACTGTTTTACAAAATTAAATCACTACGGCCTTCAGATATCCCTGGGAAAATGGGGGCATATAGTAAAAGTACCTTAAAGATTTAATTCTTCCTCCTGTTCTTCAGGCTCCCTTCTTGGTTTATTTGTGTGTATGTTCCTGTAGTACCTTGTTACATATCCTGCAAGTAGATTCCTCACCTTTTTTGTCTGAACGTTTGTATACTTGGCAACCAATTCCTTGTTCACATTGAAATCTGCCGTAAACTTGTCCGGATATTTTTCCACAAGTTCTCGCGCTACCCTCTTAATGACAGCGGGTCTAATGGCTCCCATTCAGATCACTTATACCTTATAACCATAACATATTTATAATATTTTCTTTCTTATTTCAATGAACATTTTAACATTATATATCATATTAAGTAATTAAATTGATAAAATTATTGATTTCTTAATTTTTATATAATTTATTCAGAATTTCATAATGCAATAAATTGTGTTAATATATTATATTAACAACATCTATGATTTAATTATTTTTATAATTTTGCAATATTCCTTAATATCAAAAATATGGCCAGGTACTCAGGTACCTCATCCTCACCTTCCTTGAGATCATACCTTTCACCGGCCATCCTTATTGAAAAATTTTTCAGGACATTGATCTTAATATTCCTTGAAAATCTTTTGTATACGGCATCATCAAGAGGATCAAATTTTTCAAGTTCATCAATTTTGAGGGGTTTTACAATCAGACCAGTTTTACCGTGCAAACTACCTGGAAGCCTAATCAGCCTGTGAATATCTGTGGTTACGGGTTCATCCGTTTTTCCTGCAAGATCCTCTGCACTGAAGTATTTTACAATATCAAGGAATTGAAATATGAGATCCTCGTCACCAATGTAATTCAACTTTCTTGGATTTTTTCTTTCCATAAGTATTTCTATTACCTTTTTTCTCTGACCAAAAACATTTCTTTCTGAAAATAGTGCATTGAATAATCTCTTCCTATTCTTTACACCTGAAATCCTCATAATTTCATCAATTCCCTTCATGTCGCCCCTTGAATATAGATCGAATAAATTTCTGGATACCGCAATTATCTCCCTCGATATCTTTCCATACCAGCCAAAATCATCCTCATCTGGCACGATGAAATTACCTTCAGTATCCCTTTTAATGAAGGAATAAAAGTTCGCATTTTCACCAGTTATATAGTTTACCAGTTCCCTCCTCTCATCACTTCCAAGGGAGTAAACCTTCTCCTGCCTTACATGTATATGGTATCCCCTGCCACCTGAAAATACTATGCTAATCTTCTCAGGATCAAAACCAAAATCTGGTATTAGGAAATCATCTATTATCTTCTTCACACCCCTTTTAACAATCTCAAGCATCTCTTCATACTCCACCTGTCCCTTTACCATATGATCTGCATCTAGGTCAAATATGAGGTCTGCACCCAGCCATTCCTTCTCCTCCATACGCTGCTTTTCAGGGTATCTGTAGTAAGCTGATGAATAGTATGAATGTGCAGGTATATTCTGTACAAGAAAATTCCTGACCTCATTCTCGGAATTGAATTTTATGTGCCTTATCATCCCTTCCCTTTGAAAGCTCATGAAACCATACTCTCTGCTAAGGAATCTGGGAGGCAGTACTGGGGGATTTGATCTGTAATACTCCTGAAATTTTTTTACAATGTAGTTAATTTCATCCATCCTACTCCTCTATCCTGTGTGCTATGTTTTCCTTTGTTAGGTAATCATCTATCTCCCTAATACTTTCATTCCCCAGGGTTCTTACCCATAGTATTATTCTTGCCATTCCAGCGGGTATGTCCTTTGATGTCCTCTCTACAAATATATCGTGAACATTAACCTGTTTCTCTGAAAGGTATGTTAAAATTTTCTTCAGGGATCCTGGCTTATCTGGAATTATGAGTATTACCTTCGTCATCATCTTTTCCTCTATTAGACCCTTTTCAAGGACCTGCCCAAGCAAACCATAATCAACATTTCCACCACTTATCAGGGCCACCACATTTTTATTCTTTAATCCAATCTTGTTGAATAGCACAGCCGCAAGGGAAACTGCACCTGCAGGCTCAGCAACAATCTTACCCCTTGTGAGTAGAAGGTACATGGCCCTGGATATCTCCTCATCCGTTACGGTCACAAGTTTATCCACATAAATTTTTACAAGCTCGAATGTGAGTGGCCCCGGTATTTTTACTGCTATTCCATCAGCTATGGTATTCAGGTTAACAAGAGGAACTATCTGGTTCCTTTCAACGGATAGTTTCATTGACTGAGCACCTTCAGCCTCCACACCAATAATTTTAACATCCTTCTTGAGATGTTTCAGGGCGATGGCTATACCTGATATGAGTCCACCTCCGCCAATGGGGACAACAACAGCATCAACATCCTTCAACTGTTCATATATCTCGATACCTATGGTACCCTGCCCAGCGATTACATAGGGATCGTTGAATGGGTGTATGAATGTTTTATTATTCTTTTCCGCATACTCAATGGCACTTTTAAAGGCCTCATCATAGCTTTCACCTGAGAGTACCACCTTTGCCCCATAATTCTTCGTTGCAACTATCTTTGAAGGGGGTGTAAAAACGGGCATGAATATTGTTGATTCCACACCCATCAGGGTAGATGCATAGGCTACGCCCTGTGCATGGTTCCCCGCACTTGATGCCACAACACCATTCTTCCTTTGATTTTGATCAAGATGGTAGATCCTGTTGTATGCACCCCTGATCTTGAAAGAACCCGTTGTCTGAAGATTCTCAAGTTTCAGATATACATTGTTTCCTGAGATCCTTGAGAATGTATTGGAATGCTCAAGCGGTGTTTTCTTTGCCACCTGGCCTATTATTCGTGATGCCTCCTCTATGTCATTATATGTTACCATGAATTCATTGGTCATTCTAATCACCTAGCCTTTCAAGGAATTCCTTTCCTGAAATGCCCGGGAGAATGCCTAAATTCTTTGCCTTTTCAGTTACCTCCACAACCTTCCCTTCAAGAAGATCCTTGAAATCCTTAACTCCCCTTATCCTCCCTGCAACATCGCCCAGTGAACTAGCAGCCTCAATGTTGAGATAACCACACATTATGAAACCCCTTTTTGCCTTGATAAGAATAAGTGGTGCATTGCCCATATCTATCTTCAGACCAAGCGCTGTACCATTTTTTAGTTCAATCTGTTCAATTATCATGATTACCCTTATGCACATCTAATATAAAAATAATGAAACCTTTTTAATATGAATGCATTCTCTGGGCTTGATGCTTGATGAAAAGTCAATAAAAAGGTCAAGGATTGCAATGTACCTGAACCAGCTCATAGGTAGCTTCGGTTCAGGCCTTGCCTCACCATTCCTGCCATATTATGCCGCAGCACTCAAGTTCAACAGCCTTGAGATGGGGGAGCTCCAGGCATCAACAAACCTTTTCCCCAATCTTATGCAATATTTCTGGGGCATAATATCCGATAAACTTGGCAGGAGGCTCATATTCATAATATTGGGTGGCTTCGTTTCCTCCTTTATGTTCATCCTGTACATATTCTCCCATTCCCCTGAGATGCTGATCTCCGTGGTTATAGTTCAATCAATATTTGGTGCAATGGTAGTACCTGCCTGGAATGCGCTCATAGGTGATTTAACTTCCCTGAGCAAAAGGGCCTCATTCATAGGTAATCTATCCTTTTACTCAAACCTATCAATGCTTTTTGCAGGCCTGTTCTTCATCGTTTATGCTTATCTTTTTGGCTACAGCATAACCGTATACTACATTCCCTTTTATCTTGCCGGAATACTTGGAGTACTTTCATCCCTCATAATGCTTTATGCCGTTGAGGATAGAAAAAAATTCGTTCCCGTAAGGAAGGTGAGATTCCTAAGAACACTCGGGAAGGATAGGGATTTCTCCTATTTTCTATTTTCACAATCTGTTTACAATTTTTCCATGGCAATATCCTGGCCACTCTTCTATATAACAACTGTAGATGTTCTCAAGGCTTCATTCTTTCAGGTGGGTTTAATAAATCTTATAAGTCTACTTTTCACCGTACTCTTTATACCTGTTTTTGGAAGGATGATCGACAGATACGGACCAAGGAACTTCATGATCTTAACCAGGTTCCTATTCGTTCCTGTACCTCTGGTATACGGTATCTCAAATTCCATAATATGGATATATATGTTGAATGCCCTCACAGGTTTTACAACAGCAATAACAAACGTTGCATTCCTTGCATATCTTCTGGATGTTGCCCCCAGGGAGGATAGGGGAAAGTACATTGGTATCTATAACGCTATCCTTGGTGTTGTCACATTCTTTGGTTCGCTCATAGGTGGTGCCCTGGCTCAGTTCCTTCAGCTTTATTATTCCCTTGTCATATCCCTTCTCATAGTTTACCTGATATCTTTCTCGGGCAGGCTCACCGGCGCAATACTTTTCCTCAGGATAAAAGAAAAGAGGAAGTACCCAGAAAAGATGACCTTCAGATTGAACCTTTTCCACTAAATTTCTTCAGATAATTAAATATGGTTATCTTCATGGCCTCTGAGGATCCCAGGCCAAGGGATGTCGCATGCGCATCCCTGTAAATCATGTCCACCGGTGTTCCAGATATATATCCATAGCCTCCCATTATTTCAGCAGCCCTGATGGCATTCCTTTTCAATGCCTCAGATGAATAGAGCTTTGCCATTGCACTCTCCATTGAAGACTGCTTTCCATTCTTCAATAGGAGGGCTGCATTGTAAATGAGAAGTGAGGATATCTCTATATCCATAGCCATTGAAACCAGATGATCCTGTATATACTGATAATCGTAGATCTGCCTGTTCCCGCTCTTCCTCTCGGTAGAGAATCTCATTGATTCCTCATAAAGTCTTCTCATCATACCCAGGGCTCCTGCCGACAGGACAAGCCTTGATCTATCCATAACATCAAAAAATACCTTCAGACCATTTCCTTCAATACCAATCAATGAATCCTCATCAAGTTCCATATTTTCAAATCTTATGGATGATATTAATGCACCTCTTGTACCTGTTGTCTTTATTCTGGGACCTATCCTTATTCCTTTACCCTCTTTTTTTGCTAAGAATGCAGATATCCTCTCTCCTGTTCTTGCAAATACTATCAAATGTGTGGCTATTGGTGCATTTGTTATGAACATCTTCATTCCATTTATTACATATCTACCATTCTCCTTTCTCGCCTCAGTTTTTAATCCAAGCACATCCGTACCACCGGAGGGTTCAGTGAAGGCAAAGGCGGGGATAATGGATCCCCTGGCAAGATCCCTGAGAATTTCCTTCTGCCGATCATTTCCATGAATGATCAATGTATTTTCAAAGAGGCTCTTTATCTCCATCTGTATTGATAGGTTCTGATCAACCCTTGCAATCTCCTCCGTTGCCACCAATTCCCTGAAGAAGTCACCAGTACCTCCATACTCCTCAGGAATGCCGAGTGAAAGTATACCCTTTTCCGCAATCTTTCTGTAAGAATCCTCGGGGAATTTTTCCCACATATCATAGAAGCTTGCAAGTGGCTTGAGTTCCTTCTCACAGAAAAACCTGATGTTTTTTCTAAAATCCTCAAGATCCTCAAAACCTAGCATGATTATTGCTAACATAATTTACATTAATTTAATTTTCCATGGCGAAACTGAATACATTTAAATATTTTCATTGGCATTATTGGCTGATGAAGATCACCGTACTTGACGGTTATGGAACCATCGGTGGAAATAAGATATTGGTTGAGGAAAAAAATGAGATAATCTTTCTTGATTTTGGAATGAATTTCAGTATGTACGGTAGATATTTTGAGGAGTTCCTGAAGGAAAGGTCAAGAAGGGGTATTTACGATCTCTGGATGCTCGGATTGATACCCAAAATGAACATATACAGGAAGGATCTCATCACGGATGATCTTATTGATGAGGTAAGTTCAAAAAAGAGGCTGAATATAAAAGGTGTCCTTGTATCACATGCACATCTTGACCATGTTGGTAATATAGCACTGCTGGATGAGAATATTCCCATAATAGCCTCCCCTGAAACACTACTCATACTTAAAGCGCTTGCAGACGTCTCAAGGGGAGGTATGGGCATGGAGATCCCCTTCTTCAAGGTAAGGGAAAGGGATGGGTATATATTGAAGACAGGTAATTACAGCCAGAGACCAGTTTTTTCAACTGATAGAATAAATGATAATGCAAGGGATTTCATATCTAAGGTCCATGCAAAAAGGAAGGATGTGGAAAAAAAGGAGTTATCCTACCTGGAAGAATTCAATACACATTTTGATATAATTCCGCACAGGGTGGATCATTCCATCCTTGGTGCAGTTGGTTACATAATAAAGGGTGATTTAACCATCGCATATACGGGTGATTTCAGGCTTCATGGCCTATATGCTTCTTATTCAAGGGATTTCATTTCCCTCGCAAAGGATGCGAATATTCTTATAACGGAGGGAACAAGGCTAGGAAGGGAGGAGGATGTGAACCTGAGCGAGAGGGATGTTTATAACAATGCCCTGAGAATTGTTGAGGAGGCGAAGGGCCTTGTTGTTGCAGATTTCTCAGCCAGAAATTTTGAAAGGCTTCAGACATTCAAGGAAATTTCATCCAAAACAGGAAGGAAACTTGTAATTACTGACAGGGATGCATACCATCTCTATTCACTTGATCTATACGATAATTCTAACAGGCTAAAGGATCTAATCATATACGATGAGAAGAGCAGCAGAGAAAATGAATGGGAAGGTTATCTTAAAAATAATATAGACAACGAATGGATAGATCCATTTCATATAGGCAAAAATCAGGAGGATTTCATAATATGTTTCTCATTTTACGACATAAACGAGCTCCTTGATATAAGGCCCGTGGAGGGGAGCGTTTATATATATTCATCAAGCGAGGCTTTTGGAGAGGAGGATATATTCAGTTTTGAAAGGTTGATGAACTGGATTGATTATTTTAAAATGAGGATAGAGGGTATTGAGGTAATAAATGATGAAATAACCTTTAAAAAGGGCCTGCACGCCTCAGGGCACATCTCTGAGGATGAACTTTATGAAACCATCCAAAGAATAGATCCAGATTATATAGTTCCAATACATACGCAGAATGTAGAATGGTTCAGAAAAAATTTCCCTGAAAAATTGAGGGAGATAAAAAATAATGAAACCCTGGAAATCTGAAATAAAAGGTGAAAAAAATGGTTAATGTTAGATGGAAAATCAGAGAACATAGGGAATTAAACAACGTATTTAGATTGCTCAATATGAATGAAAGGCATTCCTACATCCTTGAAATTCTTTCTAAAAATTACAGGAAAAGGATGTACCAGATCTGGAAGGAATTACCTGCCATGGTTTTAAAATACTATGGCATAGTGATTTCTGATAAAATAAGTCCAGAAGTTTTCAGGGAAATTTTTGTAGAGGAAATTTATTTCCGTAATGGATTTTTACCTGGTCCCAACGATATAGTGATTGATGCTGGTGCCTACTATGGAGATTCCGCTATCTGGTGGGTTAAGAAATTTGGTGCAAAGGTATTTGCATTTGAACCACTCATTGATGTTTATAATATTCTTAAGAGAACATTAAATTAAACAATATGGAGGATAATATAATACCTTACAATGTGGCACTGGGAAATGGTTCATTGGAAAATTTTTCAATCAACAATGTAAATATGATTGTAAAAAAGGAAGAGAACAATAAAATTGAAACAAAAAGACTCGATGACTTAGAATTTAACAGAGTAGATCTAATAAAGATAGATGTAGAGGGTTTTGAGCTGGATGTCCTGGATGGAGCAAAAAACACCATAATGAAACACAGGCCAAAAATAATACTAGAAGTACATTCAAAAGATCTGTTTAAAAGTTGCACGGAATTCCTAAAAAAACTTGACTATAGAATAGAATATTATGGCAGAAAGACAAAAAATGAAGGTATGGACCTTGTGCAGAATCTATTCTTTACGCCAAAATGATTTTTATAATAAAATTATAAAAAGATTTTTAATCCTTTATGTCACTCCTCTTGAAAACTAACCAGCCAATTATCAGGAATAATGCAATATAAATCAATGTGAATGCAAAGGAAATGAGTGCTGCCTGAAGGTTTGTAATGTTGGATAGAACAGTTGAATTACTGTGCACATTCAATGCCATGGCATATTTTGCATCTG
>PNIT01000086.1 GCA_002878135.1 Candidatus Aciduliprofundum sp. | reverse complement strand
TGTTTGCATAACACGAAAAAATAAATAATCCCATTACAATGCAAGGAGCATGATTTCTCAGGTATCATTCAAAAGGATAACAATAGAGATGAAAAAGCCCTTCAGGATTTTCCTTGGAAGTTCCGACATCTACCAGGGATTCATTGTAAGGATAGATACGGATGATGGTATCACGGGTTATGGAGAGGCTGTTCCAACACCCTATATCACTGGAGATACTCTGGGCTCAATAGAATTTGAATTGGAAAGCATATCATCCATGCTGAAGGGTGAGAACATATCCACTGAGGGCATAGATGAAAGGGTGAGAAGGAGGCTCAGGTCATCAAGGGCAAGCAGGGCTGCAGTTGACATGGCAATCTGGGACATAATTGGAAAGATGGCAGATACACCCGTTTACAGGTTGCTTGGTGGATACAGGGAGAAGATAAGCACCTCCTATACAGTGGATCTTGTTGAACCATCCCAAGCTGTGGAGATGGCAAGATCATTCCTGGAGCAGGGCGTTAAGGTTTTCAAGATCAAGATGGGATCTGGAATAAAGGAGGATGTTGAAAGGGTGCAGAGGGTGAGGGAGGTGGTGGGGGACGATAAGATGATCTACGTGGATTTTAATCAGGCTTACAGCGCAAAGAATGCGCTGAAGGTAATAGGGGCAATTGAAAGATATGGAATAGAATTCGTTGAGCAGCCCGTTCCCGCACATTCCCTGAATGAACTCAAAATGGTGAGACAGAACAGCCCGATACCTGTGATGGGTGATGAATCCGTATTCTCCATCTACGATGCTGCCAGGGTAATATCCATGGAGGCTGTGGACATGATAAATGTGAAGCTCATGAAATCAGGGGGGATAACTGAGGCAATAAAGATCATAGATATTGCTGAATCATACGGTATTCCTGTGATGGTGGGCTGCATGGTTGAGACGAGCCTTGCCCTTTCCGCAGGACTGAGTGTTGCCCTGGGTAAAAGGAATGTGAAGTATGCTGACCTGGATGGAAACACGTCTCTGAAGGAGGATGTTTCAACTGACGGTTTCATATTCAGGGATGGAGATCTGAGCCTCAAGGGTTATCCTGGCCTGGGTGTGAAGATGAAGGATCAAATATGAAAATGCTGGAGGGCATATTCATACCTTCAAGAAGAATTCAGGTGAACAGGGACAAGTATTTCATACCCGCATCAAACACAAAGATACTCACATCACTCTTTGCAATTGATTCACTTGGTGAAGATTATTTATTCTGTTCAGAGTTCATGTGCAAGGGAAATACTATATACATAAAATCCAAGGGGAATCCTCTTATTACTGAAGATGACATAAAAAAGATTGCTGAAAACTGTAAGGGGGAGATAAATGAGCTTGTTCTTGACATAAAATTCCTTTACCCGGATGAGAGACCACCTGGCTGGTGCGTAGATGATGTGGGCAAGCCATACGCACCACCAGTATCAGAGATAAACTACAACTTTAACAGGGTGGATAAAAATATAGGTGGAAAGGTGGTAAGTTTTTCCCTCAGGAATCCTGTGAATTATTTCATAGGTGAATTGAGGAGATTGATCTCAAGGAATTTAAGAATTAGATTTTCAAGGATTGAAGAGAAGGGTGAATGCTTTGCATCCAGAACCATTGGAGATATGCTAAGAATAATGAACAAGAATTCGGAGAATTCTGTGGCTGAGATGCTTCTACTCCATTCCGGTATGGTTAGGGGGGCAAGGGGGCTTGTTAATTCCCTTGAGCTCATGAAGAGGTCACTCAATTCCCATGGGATCAGGGGGTTCAGGCTATACGATGGTTCAGGTCTCTCCTACTACAATCTCATAACGCCCTCAGCCCTTGTCATGGCACTGGAGATCTTGCAGGATAAAAAAATCTTCAGGGAATCCCTGCCCATAGGAGTCAGGGATGGTACACTGAAGGAAAGACTTAATCCCAGGGTGGTGGCCAAGACGGGTACGCTTAAAAGCGTCCAGAATCTTTCAGGATACATAGATGATGATCCATTCTCCATCATGCTAAATGGTGTTACTGACCAGGCCGAGGCCAAGGCTTACATAGATTCCTTCATTGGAAGGCTCTAAAACATATACCTGTTCAATGTGGCCCCTGAGATCAGATCGTGATACCTTTCCCTTTCCCTTATTATGATTATTTCGCCATTTCTTGTAATGAGCACCTCCTCAGGCCTTGGAAAGCCATTGTAATTGCTGCTCATGCTGTAAACATATGCACCCGCATTGAAAACAGCTATTATGTCTCCCTCACTGGCCTCCTGTATCTTTATTTCATCACCTATTCTGTCCGTGTTTTCGCATATCTGCCCCACCACCCTAACGGTATCAGCAGGGGGTGAATCTAGCCTGTTTGCTACAACTATCCTGTGGTAGGCACCATAGAGCGCAGGTCTCAGAAGTATGTTCATACCTATATCCGTTCCAACTATCTTTTTACCATAGTTCTTTATGTAATTTACCCTTCCAAGGAGTACCGTTGAATCTGCAACAAGGTATCTTCCTGGCTCCACCATAAGCATGGGCTCCTCACTCCCAATTATGTTTTTTAGATTCTCAGTCACATAATCAGCCACCCTTTCCATATCCAGGGGTTTTTCTTCCTCCCTGTAGGGAACACCGAATCCTCCGCCAATGTCTATGAATGAGAATTCTATGTTCAGCTCATCCATGATCCTTCTTGCTATGCCAAAGAATTTCTGTGTTATCAATCTGAAATATTCCTCGCTTAGGTTGTTTGATCCACCGTGCATATGGATGCCAAATTCCCCCGCACCATATTTCCTGGCCAGTTTATATGCCCTCAGTGCATGTTCCTCTGGGATGCCAAATTTTGTATCATGTCCACCTGTTACTATCCCTGGGAATTCTCCGCCTCCCATTCCCGGGTTTATCCTGAATGATGCGTGCCTTGGTTTTATATCAGCTATGAACTGGAACTGCCCTATGTCATCGAAGTTTATCCTTATACCCATCCTGTATGCCTCCAGCAATGTTTCCCTGGGGGCAAAGTTTGGTGTAAAAATTATGTCATCACTACCGAAGCCAGAGAACCTGGCTATGTAAATCTCGCCCATGCTTGCAGTATCCGCACCCGAACCCATTCTCCTGAATATTGAGAGTATTGTAGGGTTTGAGTTCGCCTTCACTGCATAATTTATTTTGAATTTTTTATAACGTTTACTGAAGCTTTCATAAATGCTATTATAATTATCAACCAGCCTCCTTTCTGATGTAACAAGGAGCGGTGTACCCTCCCTCCTTGCAAGATCAACAAGGTCAACTTCTCCAGAATAAAGATTCCCTCCCTTATTCTCAAAATCTGCGTAATATTTCATAATATCACCTCAGTAACCTCCGTGGTCCCCAGATGCAAGGGCAACAGCAGCCCTGAAATACCTGTAGGCATCAACAATATCATCCGCTTTAATTGAAACTGTATAGCCATCCAGCCTTTCAAAAACTGGTATTAATGATGCATAATCCGCCATCCCTGTACTGTTGAACTCAATCTCCATCCTTACAGGCTCACTGATCCTGAAAAGTCCTCCCTTTTTATGCATCGCCCTTCCAGCACCCTCCCTCAGCAAGGCAATTGTTTTTTCAAGGGATAATGCTATGGATGAATACCTCATTATTCCCTCCTTCAGGACAACAAACTCACATTCATCCAGGATCTCCCTGGCTTCCTCAATGGCTGCAGAATCTCCTGCAACAAGCTTCACAGGCTTACCGAATTTTCCGGCTATGGCCGCGCTCAACCCTATCTCGCCAATCTCCCTTCCATTGATCCTTAGCCTGTGAACGGATGTGGAATAGGTGTGGTTCAGAACACCATATCTGCTTCCAGCCATGGAATGGTAGCCAAAAAGAAAGATTGAATCTGTGAGATCAACACCCTGAACCATGCTGAGTGGCCTTGGGGTTCCTGTGATCAGCCTCAGTGATGGATGCATCCTTTCATAGATTATATTCCTTCCTGAATCATGGGAATCCGCAAGATATATCTCCGATGCACCATTCTCCAGTGCACCCTGGGCAAGGGCATTTATCTGCAAGGTGTATACCTCCCTGAAATGGTTGTAATCCCTCCCATCTGGAAGTACCTGCGATCCATGCGTTACCCAGCCTGCACCTTCTGCATCCGAGGAGATGAGCACCTTCATGCCTATGAGTACCATCTATGAAGATAATAATTTTTCCCGAATATCCTAGTCAAATCTTCCAATCTTCAGGAATATTGTTTTTAAATGTTCTGAATATTTGCTACCGTCGAAGAGGTTGTTTATGGTTACCTGGCTGTATGTGCCATTGGCATGTATTATTCTACCCCTGCCCATGTAAAGGGCCACATGACCCTTGAAAAATATAAGATCGCCCCTCTCTGCATGATCGAAATCATTCACTTCCCTTGATGCATTCATCTGATCCCTGGAGTTTCTCGGTATTATCCTGTTCCTGGAGAATTTAAAGAGCCTCTGTACCATCCCCGAGCAATCATAGCCGAAGTCAGATGTGCCTCCCCAGAGGTATGGTACACCAAGAAATTTCTTGGCCTCCAGGACCATGTCAAACTCCTGTTCAAGATCCGATAGGTATCTCTTAGGTATCCTGTACCTTTCAACATCCTCCTGGCTGAGGTATGATCCGTAGGGAAATATCTTTCCCCTGGCCCTGTACCTGTCCCTTAGCTTGTATTTCCTTTCCCTCACCTATGTTTGTTGTCTTAATATATCCCCTGACACCATCGCCTCCCTCTATGTAGGTGAATTCACCCAGGTCTTCTATTATATTGAAGGTCTCACCATATATCAGCTGTGAAATCCTTTCAGACCTGAACTTTGGGAGTTTCCTTATATCGGCCACACCATTAATTATTATGTGCATGAAAGCTAAGAGAAAGTATCTCTATATATTCTTTTTCTCCAGGAATATGATAAAGGTGCCAGATGTTAGGAATAGAAAGTATGCTGCCCAGGTCAGATTGATTATTATTGAGTATCTCAGGGAATTTAAGGAGGCAAGATTGTACCAAAATATGCCCTTTATTATTGAAAATATTAATAATAACTCTATCAATATGTAGAGGAAAATCCATCTGGATATCTTTATCTCCCTTCCCTTTGGAGTTACCCTGAATGGTCTCTTTCTTCTCAGCGCCCAGGCTATGAAAGACAGTGTTACAGGAGGCATCATGAGGAACTCAACGAACTGGTGGTAAAGGAATCCCCTTATGCCATATCTCCTGTCACGCATGGATAGTATGAAAAGTAAAATGCTGAACAAGAAAACTGGATAATACGCCAATGAAAATATGAATGGATCCACCCTGAATATGTAAACCTGCAATGTGAGGAATATTACTGGTGCTAGAAGCTCAACTATGGTTAGTGGTCCTTCCTTCAGCCAGTACAGAAAACCTGCAAAATAATCCAGGAATACCCTCCACCCTATTCTTGACCTGAGGATCCTCATGAAGGATTGGAATGATCCCAGGGACCACCTTCCCTGCTGTACCATGTATGCATCCACTGTCTGGGGAGGTTCACCGTACCATATGCCAGGGTAATTCACGTATATGGACCTGTAGCCCAGGGACTGGAGCTTAAGTGTTGTTGCAAGATCCTCCGTTACTATCTCCTCATCAAAGTAACCTGCCTTCCTGAGCGCTTCTATCCTTGCTATGAAGCCGCTTCCGAGGATGAATGCGCTTCCAGATATGTCCCTCCCTGACATAACAACATCGTGGAAGGGCATCTGCTGGTACGTTGCACCCATCGCCAGCCTTGAAAAGACCTCAGTATATGCCTGTGGTACCTGCACGAATGCAACATTCTCATCGTTGAAGAAGGGTAGAAGATCAAGGAAGAATGTTCTCACCGGCCTCTGGTCAGAATCGAATACTGCTATGAGATCATAACTATCACCGTATTTTTTGAGGAAATCGTTTATTGCACCAGCCTTGTAACCCCTCCTGCCTTCCCTGTGCAGGTATGTAATGCCATTATTCCTGCAGAACTCCTCATTCTCTTCTGCCTTCATTCTATCCGTTGAATCATCCAGGAGGAAAACATCGCCGAGTGATCCTATTGCCTCCTTCACCGAGAGGAGTGTTTCCCTCACAGTGGAAGGATCCTCGTTGTATGATACAACAAGGGCAGCCACCCTGTATTTTCTGAACTCCTGTACTAGTGGCGCCTTTATCTCTTTTGATTTCCTGTAGTTTGAAAGGTATATTATTGTGGTGAAAACGCCCACCTCCATGGTAAGCCAGAGTGCATAGGTGAACGGTGAGAAAATTAGGTCAGATAATGTGAAGATTGTGAGTATCACAGGTACTGTGAATATTGCTATTGCAGTGAGTACATTCCTTATCATAACCTTAACCTTGTTATCATGAATCTGCTTCCCTCTCCTGCAAGTTCCACCCTCACAAGATAATCTGAGAATGTCATGAGCGTGCTGCATTCATCTCCAATGCTGTCGCAGTTGAATATGAGAAGCATGTTATTCTCCATTGGTGATATATTCTCCATGAACATCCTCCAGAATTCCTCCTTCAGAAAACCTGATACCTCATTTATCCTGTCAAGGGATAGATCATTGCTCCTGTGAATAACTATGAGGGGATTCCTCCTGCCCCTCACCACCTTCATTATGTCCTTGGAGAGTCTGGAGGCTAGCCTGCTCACCTGCTCCAGCTTCCTTATATCTGAAACCTTCTCCACATAAACAGGGTTCACAGTTATTATGGTGGTTTCTGGTGTTATCCTTCTCACCATGTCCATTACCCTCTCCCTGTCCCTGAGGACAACCACAAACGAATCCCTTTTCTTACAGTATGCCAGAAAACGCATTATCATCTCAAGCTTTCCCGTGCCCGGAAGACCCATGACGGATATTGTTCCATTGTAATCGCAGAATATGTTGAAATTTTCTACGAGTGTCTCAAAACTTTTCAGGCTATTCTTAATATTTTCAAGGATCTCCTCCTTCCTCTTTGTTAGGTACCTCACCCTCTCCTCATTCTCACCGAGTTCACCGAATAGTGATTCCACCTTTGCTATCTCATTGCCCTTTGAACTGTTTATGATGTTCTCAGATATTTCCTTCTTCTTCAGTTTGAGCTTTGCAAGCTCCTCATTTATCCTTTCAAGCTCCTTTAGGTTCTCGAACAATTCCCTATTGTCCTCTATTCTCACCATTCATTTATGATTATTTTGTCTCAATATATTAATATTTTTATTATCCTAATCCATGAATGGATACCTGTAATCTGTGGGTGGATTGAAATTTTCCTTTATTGCCCTGGGGGACACCCAGCGTATGAGGTTCCACATGCTACCCGCCTTGTCATTTGTTCCTGAGGCCCTTGCTCCTCCGAATGGCTGCTGGTTAACAACTGCTCCAGTTGGCTTATCGTTGATGTAAAAGTTGCCAGCTGCAAACCTGAGCTTCTCCTCCGCAAGTATTATTGCATTCCTGTCCCTTGCAAATATGGATCCAGTGAGGCCGTATATGGATGTTCTATCGCAGATCTCAAGTGTTTTCTCATATTCATCATCCCTATAAACATAGACGGAAAGAACAGGACCGAATATCTCATCATTCATCATTATATGGAATGGATCCCTTACCCTGACAACTGTTGGCTCTATGAAATATCCCCTTGAATCATCATAATTTCCACCATAGACAATCTCGCACGCATCAGATTTCCTTGCAAGCTCTATATAATATGTGATCTTCTTGAAGGATGCTGAATCTATAACTGCATTGATGAAATTCCTGAAATCAGTGGGATCCCCCATTCTAAGTGTTTTAAGGTCCTTAACAAGCTCATCATATATCTTCTGCCAGAGGGATTCCGGTATGTATGCCCTGGATGCTGCTGAACACTTCTGGCCCTGGTACTCGAATGCACCCCTGAGGAGTGCCACCTCCACCTGCTTTGGATCCGCGGATGGATGAACGAAGACAAAGTCCTTGCCTCCGCTCTCACCAACGATCCTTGGATAAACCCTGTAATTCTGTATATTCTCACCTATTACCCTGAATATGTGCTGCAGTGTGATTGTTGAACCTGTAAAATGAACACCTGCAAGGTTCCTGTTCTTCAGGAGATAATCTCCAATCTTCACAGAATCACCGGGTAAAAAGTTTATTACACCTTCAGGAAGGCCTGCCTCCTCAAGTATCTCCATCAGGAAATAGTTTGAATAAACGACTGAGGATGGTGGCTTCCATATGACAACATTCCCCATCATTGCAGGTGCGGTGGGAAGATTACCATCTATTGAGAGGAAGTTGAATGGGGGTATGGCAAATACGAATCCCTCCAGGGGCCTGTAATCCATCCTGTTGTATGTACCCGAAGCTGAATCGGGCTGCTCCTGGAGTATTCTTTCCGCATAGTATGCATTGAACCTCCAGAAATCTATCAGTTCTGCAATGTCTATCTCGGCCTGATATGGATTTTTAGAATGTACAAGCATAACTACTGCATCCGCCCTGTACCTGTATTTCTTTGATAGAAGCTCTGCCGCCTTAAGGAATATGGAGAGCCTGTGCTCAAGCGGCATCCTCTGCCACCTTTCCCTCGATTCAAGCGCCCTCTCAACGGCAAGATCAGCATGCTCCCTTGATGCCTTATGGTATTTACCTATGGACATATTTTTATCGTGAGGAAGTGTGCATTCCCTGGTTTCATCCGTCCTTATCCTCTTTCCCCCGATCACAAGGGGTATCTCCCTGTATTCTTTCAGTATGTTATCCATTTCCTTCCTTACCTTCTCCCTCTCCTCAGATCCTGGTGAAAAATTCAATAACTGCTCATTCGATGGCTTCTGTACCATATGTATCACCGATATGTCCAGATAAGCATAACAGTATATAAAGATTTATCGAAGAGCGTACCTCCAGTATATCAGTACAGATGAAAATAGTATGAATATGAGTAGAAGTA
>PNIT01000050.1 GCA_002878135.1 Candidatus Aciduliprofundum sp. | reverse complement strand
AAAAAATAAAAGATTAAAATAAACAAATCAATTCACATCTATGAAGGAATTCATACATAGATACAGGGTAGCCTGGGTAGATACGGATGCACTGGGTGTAATGCATTTTTCCAACTATTTCCGTATATGTGAGAGGACTGAGGAGGAATTCATGAACTCTCTAGGTCTACCCTTCGATTCTACAAGAAATATATCTTTACCCAGGGTAAAGGCGGAATGCAGCTATAAATCTCCACTTAGGTACAACGATGTAGCAATAATATCCATGAGGCTTAAGGAGATTGGTAAGAAACATATGAAATATTCATTTGAGATAAGAAATGAATCAGATGGAAAGATATGTGCAACCTGTGAAATAGTTGTTGTTGCAATAAATAATGAATTTAAATCCATAGAATTGCCAGAAAAACTTATAGAGAAGATAGAATCATTTTTTACGAAATATGATGAGGTAAAGGAGTGAGGATATTATTGCCGTGAGAAGTATGAGGAACCATTTTATCTCATAGTTAAAGGGGGTTGAAAATATAAGACCACCATAGAATGGTCCAGCTGATCTCCCAATGCTCGTGAATATGCCGAATGTACCCGAATACCTTCCCCTTTCACCTTCAGGAGCAAGATTCATGGCAACTGTTGTTGCGCTTGATGAATATATTATTTCTCCCAGGGTTATTACAATCATTGAAAAAAACATCCATTCAATATATGGAAATATGGACAACATAAAGTAACCAAGACCATATATCATTATTCCATAGATGAGGAAGTGGTGAGCATTTTTATTGTTTGCCAATCTTGAAAAAGGGTATTGGAGCGCAGCCACCATAAGGCCATTCATGGTCCACGTTAATCCTATTATTGAGACGGGTATTCCATTCACCTGATTCTCATAATAAGGGTATGTGCTGTTTAACTGTCCGAATACCAGGAAGCCTATAAAGCCAGCAATACTGTATATTAGAAATCTTCTATTCTTAAGTGCAGACGGTATATCGGAAATACTAAGGGCCCTTGATTTTACGGAGGTTTCAGGTATGTCAAGCATCAAAATTGCCACCATTGATAACATTATACCCATAAATATAAATGAGAATGAATAATAATGAATCTCAAAAACAAAACCTCCTATCGCTGGCCCTATGCCCCAGCCGAAATTTGCCAGTGCCCTTTGAACTCCAAAGCTCCTAAATCTCTCATCCTCAGTAAAGACATCCGCAATTAGGGCATTGAACATGGTGAAAACCATTCCACTGAATATACTCTGAAGCAGGATTCCTACCAGGATGATATA
Source organism: Candidatus Aciduliprofundum sp. (assembly GCA_002878135.1). Classification (GTDB taxonomy): domain Archaea; phylum Thermoplasmatota; class Thermoplasmata; order Thermoplasmatales; family ARK-15; genus ARK-15. The sequence continues at coordinate 36,834 of PNIT01000050.1, read as the reverse complement.
AAAATTGTACACCATACCAAGGCCAACTATCAGGAATGAAGCACCCTGACCTACCTGACCTAAAATAAGAAAAAACCTCCTACCAAGAAAATCAGAGAATGCACCAAAAAGTATTTGGAGGAGGGCACCAGTAAGTCCAGATATGAGGAGGTATGCTCCAACAAAAGCAAGGGGGAGATGAGCAACTGTTGTGAGATAGAGTATAATGAATGACCATAGTGTTCCGTAGCCAAATGATCTTAGAAAGCTCGCTATACCGACGGTCTGGAGTACCCTATTTTTAATGTTCACCATTGTTTCATTGTATTGTTATTATTAATTTTTAGGGTGCCGCATAAAAATCCCTTTAATTGAAGGGGCGATAATCTTAAATATAATGATCACATAGGAATTGAAAACTCTGGGTGATTATGAGAATAAAATTGCTTAGAGGATATATTTAGCATACATGAAAAAAGAGAGGGTAAATGATAGAAATGATCAGGCTTGAGAAAAATTCCCTGAGTAATTTCGATTTGCCTGAAGGATGCAAACTTTGCAGGGAAGGTGCAAAGCTTGTTCTTTTTGTAACGGGGCTTTGCAACTTTAGATGCTTCTATTGTCCTCTAAGTAATGGTAAGAAGAATAGGGATGTAACATATGCCGATGAGATGCCTGTCCTAAGGGAGGAAAACATAATAGAGGAGGCAAGGCTCATAGATGCCAAGGGCACAGGTATAACTGGTGGAGATCCGCTCAAGAGGATTGAAAGGACCATTAAATATATAAAAATATTAAAGGAAGAATTAGGTGATAGGCACCATATACATCTTTATACAGCCAGCGGAAAAAGGGATGAGATATATTCCCTATCTAATGCAGGCCTTGATGAGATAAGGTTCCATGTACCTGTCAGGTTGTGGAATAGTCTGAAATCATCCGATTATGCCAATAAGATAAGGTATTCCAGAGAAAGTGGTATGAAGGTGGGTATAGAGGTACCCGTACTTCCAGATAAGGGGAAGGAGCTCCTCAATATGATAAGGGCTGCAGAGGATATTGGGGTTGATTTCATCAACTTAAATGAGCTTGAGTTTTCAGAGACGAACTATGAATCACTCAGGTTACATGGGTACAGAACAAAATCATACATTAGTAGCGCTGTAAAGGGCAGTGAAACCCTTGCAAGGAATATAATCTTAGAAAATGATTTTTCAATTACTGTACACTACTGCTCCGCAAGCTTTAAGGATGCTGTTCAGCTAAGGAGAAGGCTACTTAGACGTGCAAAGAACGTAGCCAGGGATTATGAAATAATAACAAAGGATGGAACACTAATCAAGGGCATAATAGAGGGTAGGGATCTGAAGTATGTTTATGAGAAAATTATTAATTCATTGGATATTCCATCCAATCTGGTTTACTATGATAAATACAGGAACAGGATAGAGATTGCACCCTGGATATTGGATGATATAAAAAATGAGATAGATGGAAATAAATATATGGTGGAGGAATATCCTACCTGGGACAGGACGGAGGTGGAGAGGGAACCACTGCAGTAATCATAGGTTTAATGTTTCATTTATTATTATACCTTTTTTTCTGAGCTTCTCCCTTAGCTTTAAAAAATATTCACCATCCATACCAAAGTACTCCGGTGGAACCACTCCATATTCATCCATTTCAAGGGCTATGGTTGCCACAGATGCTGCTGTATAACCAGTCATTCTAGCCATGGATGTTATACCGCTCTTCTCATCGTATCTGTCATATATGAAAAGATCCTCCACCCTTTTTCCATGACCTCTAACAAGGAGTATGCTCATGTCCTCCACATCAATCCTCAACCTTTCAAAGAGTGATATGGTAACCCCGTATGGTGAACATCCATTGATCTTATCCTTGGAGAAGAACCCAAGATCCCTGAGTAGCTTAATCTTTTCAATATGTGAAGGATACCTGAGGGTCCTCTCAAACATGTCCCTTATTTTGAATGTTTTGAGCATGGTTCTTAGTCCATCTGAAATGAATGTTTCAAAGGTGCCTATGTTTGAAATGCAGAATGGTTCAACAGATTCAAGTGGATCAACAGTTTTTATTTTATAATTCTTTATTATCCTAGCAGGTCTAGTGTATTCATCTATTAGACCCTCAACACTCCATGTAACAGCGTAATCCAGTGGGGGTATCCTTTCCCTTGGTAACCCTCCAACATATATCTCTATCTTTTTAATACCATCTATCTTCTTGTAAAGATAACCTGATAGTACGTTGCTTAGGCCAGGTGCAAAGCCCGCATCAGGAATCAAAAAAACCCTATTTTCTCTAGCAACCTTATCAAGTAAGAATGGATCCTCCTCCATATATGAAACATCAACAACACTCTTTCCCATCTTTATTATGCTTGATATTGTTTCAAAGGATGCACTGCCGGGAAGTGCAGTAATGATAAGCTCAGATCTTTTTACTAGATCAGCATGATCTTTTACCTTACCTTTGAATTTTTTCACACCTCTTAAATTCTTCAGTGCCTTTTCAGATATGTCTATGACGGAAACATCAAAATCATCAGATAGGTAATCAACAATGGCCCTTCCAATGTTTCCAGCACCCACAACAGTTATCATCAGTTGATCATATTTGTAATCTGTTTATTAATCTTTTTAGGCCAATATATTATTTCCCACCTACAATGTGTTTAAGTTAAAGCGTAATGTTGGCATTTTCTCTTTAATATGTGAAAGGTTCATAGAAAATTTTAAAATTAATCTAACTTATACTTTATAGATGAAGGATCTCAGATACTCAATTGAAAGATTGAGAAAGATAAATGATCTCCTTGACATAAATGAAAGATTTTCATCCGATCTTCAGGTATCAATTTTCACAGATGAGGTTCAGAGGAGGGGAGGTCCTGCTTTACTATTCCATGATGTTGATGGGAGTGGTATACCTGTTCTTATGAATGCATTCGGTACAAAAAAAAGGCTAGAATATCTCCTTGGTAGGGAAATTGAAGATATATCTAACTATTTTTCTTCATTTATAGAACAGATTTTATCAAAGCCATCAATTTCACAGGGTATTTCCCTTTACAGGGACCTGAAGGTGTTGCATCCTACCGTCCACGGCAGTGGGCCCGTAAAGGATATGCAGGGTGATTTAAAACTTTCAGATATACCAATCTTAAAGACATGGCCTGGGGATGGAGGTAGGTACATCACATTACCCGTTGTAATTACAAAGGATCCAGAGAATGGTAGTTATAATGCTGGCGTTTACAGGATGCAGGTATACGATGATGAAACCACTGGGATGCACTGGCAGAGGCAGAAGACGGGATATATGCACATGCTCAAGGCAAAAAAGTTGGGCAAAACCCTTGATGTTGCCGTGGCAATAGGTGTAAACCCATCTATACTGTTCAGCGCCATTTCACCCCTGCCTGAGGGTCTAAATGAGATGAGTTTTGCTGGACTTTTGATGAATGAGGAGGTGGATCTTGTAAAGGGTGAGACCGTGGATCTTTTATATCCTTCCAATGCTGAGTTTGTCCTCGAGGGTTATGTTGACCCAGATGAATCCAGGGCTGAGGGTCCATTCGGTGATCACACGGGTTATTATACACCTGTTGAGGATTATCCAGTTTTCCATATTAAAAGGATATTCCACAGGAAGAATCCAATTTACCATGCAACAGTGGTGGGGAGGTTCTGGAGTGAAGATGCTGTAATTGCAGATGCAATACAGAGTATCTTCCTCCCCTTCATAAAATTACAGAATCAGGAGATTGTTGACCTTTATCTTCCAGAGGAGGGTGTTTTCAATGATCTATGCATTGTATCCATAAGGAAATCCTACCCCGGTCAGGCCAGGAAGGTGGCCATGTCCATACTCTCCTCGGGCCAGCTCATGTTTACAAAATACGTAATAGTTGTGGATGATGATATAAATGTAAGGGACAGGAGGGAGGTTCTCTGGGCGGTATCAACTAGAACTGATCCAGCCAGGGATGTTGAGATAATAGGTCTATCTGTTGCTGATTCCCTTGACCATGCATCAATCTATAACAACGCAGGTGGAAAGATGATAATAGATGCAACAGTAAAAATGCCCCAGGAAGGATTCAACCGCCCCTGGCCCAGGAGGATAGAGAAGGATCTTGGGAAGATTGTGGAGTCGATGCTGAGGAAATATGGGTTTGAATGAATATGAATATAAAGAGATTCTTAAGTTTTGTAAAGATTGAGCATACAGTTTTTGATCTTCCTTTTGCATACACAGGGATGATCCTCTATGGAAGATTTACCTTTATCACATTCATATTGATTACGGTGGCGGGTGTATCTGCCAGGGTGGCTGGAATGGTAATAAACAGGGTTGAGGATTATGATCTTGACAGGATAAATCCAAGAACCATGAAGAGGGAGCTTGTGACAGGGGAAATAGGTTTCAGGGAGGCATATGCCATAATACTGGTATCCTCAATAATATTCGAACTTTCAGCAATAATGCTGAATACCCTTTCCGGGCTACTTGCGCCAATTCTTCTATTTCTATTTTACATCTACCCTAAAACAAAGAAAATACCTTTTATCTCCCATCTATTTCTAGGTTTTACCATAGGGGTAATTGCCATAGCTGGCTATATAGGTGCATCAGGTAAGATACCATATTTACCCGATGTTTATTATATGGCGATATTCCTAACATTCTGGATAGGTGGTTTTGATATCATCTATCAGAATCAGGATAGACTCTTTGATGAAAAGGTGGGTATAAAATCCATACCTGTAATTTTTAGGGGCAAGATAATAATCCCCCTTCTAACATTCTATATCATATCATCCATCTTCCTATTTTTATTTTCCTACGGCCATATTCTGAGATTAATATTATTCATACCAGCAATGATTCTGCTCTTCTCAAGGCTTTGTTTCATAAATTCCTGGAGTGTTGACAGAATATTCTATTTTGATATACCCATTCCCTTCCTCATACTGATATCAATTATTATAGAAAAATTAAATATTCTTCAATTATTTAACCTCTGAAACATAACAGGAAGTGAAAAGCATGAACAAAGGTGACATAGTAAGGATAGATTATACGTTATGGACAGTGGAACAGGATAGGGAAGAGATTAGGGACACCACCATAGAACAGGTGGCGAAGGATAATGGAATTTACGATCCAAACAGGAGATACGCCCCGGAGGTAGTCATAATAGGGAGTAAAATGGTTCTTGAGGAGCTTGAAAAGGCCATCATGAATGCGGAGCTTGGAAAGGAGTACGACATATACCTTGAACCTTCCCAGGCCTACGGAGAGAGAAACCCATCACTCCTTAAGGTATATTCACCAAGGGATTTTGAGAGGAATAAGATCACCCCTGAGGTGGGTAAGTTCGTTACAATAAACGGTCAGAATGGAAAGGTGGTGAGCATATCCCCTGGTAGAATACTTGTTGATTTCAACAATCCACTAGCTGGGAAGAAATTGCATTACAAGTTTGTAGTAAAGGAAATAGTTGAGGGTATTGAGAATAAGATACTTGCACTCATAGAAGCGAGTTACAACAGGGATCTGAATGAGTTCAAGGTAAAGGAATACGATGATCACATTGAGATAATCCTGGCGGACAGCTGCAAATATAGATCTGAATGGGTTTCTGCCAAGTATTTCATTGTGGGTTACATAAGGGACTATACCGATAAGGAAATAAGATTCGTGGAGATATACAAGGGCAAGAGTGAGGAGAAAAAACAGGAAGAAAAGAAAGAAGAAAATAAAAATTAAAAAAATTATTTTTTGTGGAGTAATCCACCCTTTTCCTCTTTTTGTTCAGTCTTTGTTTTCTTTTCGAATTTTCTGAAGCCCTTTGTCCTTAGTCTCCAGATCACTATTGCTACCACTACTATCACAGCTATGGTTCCTATTATTATGGCCGGTAATTTCCATGCTGCCTGCTGAACGCTTACCACCTTTGATTGGGCATTGTCACCAATGTAAATTTTTGGCTCCTGTGGGGAGTATACCACAAACTTTATTGTGTAATTACCAGATGATGGTGGTGTCCAGTTGTATATGAGCATTGTTGTCTTGTTCACTGCAAGATTACTATAGCTAACATTTCCTTCTAGCTTACCATTTACATAGAATTCAAGGTAATAGACGCTTGCCTGTGCATTTCCCGTATTTGAAACATTCACATAGAATGTTGTCTGGCTACCCTCGGTGAGATTTCCCTTCCATGTGAAATTCACAAGTACAAGGTCAGGTGCTACGGGGGAGACCCTGAGTGTCTTATTCAGAGTATTGTAGTTTCCAGAAGCATCTGTAACATTCAGTATTATGTAAAATGTACCATATGTGGTGAATTTAACTGTGAGCTTGCTTTCGTTCAGATTGCCATTTAATATAACAAAAGTTGTGTTTGCACTCTGCACCTTCCCAGTGGAGTTCTCAATGGTCCAGGAGTATGAGGATATGGTACCGTTCTGTGGATCGTATGAACCTGTACCATTAAATACAACAGGTTGATTCTCAAAAATCTGGTTTACGGTGGTGTTATTCTTTCCCTGGAAGACAATCACTGGCACAGGTTTTACTGTATCCTTTACAAATACCTTCAGGGCAACAGTGATATTATTTCCAACGAGATCACTGTAGGTGACATTCACCCAATCATAACCATTCCTTGTTGGATATGTGAATGTATAGTTCACATAATTACCAAGATACCTTGAACCTGATATGTTCCATATAACATTCACATTCTCCTTCGATGGTATGATTCCATTCAGTGTATCCTTCAGGTTGTAAGCATTAAGGGAAAGCTGCTTGTTCTGCAGTACAGTGACCGGTCCAAGTTCAATGCTCTTTCCAGATAATGTGTACTTTGTAGTATTACCATTGTATGTGTAGAAGAGAGTTGAATTATCATAATAAAGATTCCAGGATACTATGTTTTCAGGTCCTATTGTATATTTAATCAAGGATGAAGCATCTGGATATGCACCATCTGAATAAACCTTTATTATTGTAGAATTAGTGTTATTTCCAACATCTGTAACAGTGAGATTCAATGTATGTATGCCCGGGCTCAGAATCTCACTAACATTTGCCAGTCCAGTACCACTCTTTATATTGCCATCCATATTCCACTGGAATTTCATCTCCTTCCATGAATACTGCTGTCTTACCATATCCCTTACCGCGTTGCTTGCATTGAAATAAACATTAAGATTGGCCCTTACAACAACAGTGAAGTTGCTTGCGCTTGAGTTTATTATGTAGTTGCCAGGTGTCATACCTTTCCAGTATATACCGAACGTACCCTGAGTAAGTATAATCTGTGGTTTTTGTCTTTCCTTAAAGTCAAGCTCCACCTGGCCCACAGTGGCATTCGTTACACTAATTGTATTTATGTATCCAGAAGTGGTTGCACCTATGACATTGTTTGAAAGTTCATAATTAGATGGAATGGAAACGGTGTAATTGTATATGTTGTATGCACCAAGTTGGTTGTTCTGCATAACATTCAGATATACTGGGAGGTAACCCATGGAGGAGATAAGGGAACTGGTATTTACAGATGAATTATAATAAACAGCGCTGAATTGTACAGTGAAACCGCTGTAATCTATAGTGAAGGGTGTTACAGATGATCCCTTCAGTGAATAGATATAATTACCCAGTGTAATGTATGAACCTGAATAGTTTCTTATTGAATTCAGGAAAAATTTGTTCAGGAATGTGGAATTGAATCCATTGAGTTTCATCTGATAGTATAGTATGTCTGTATTACTGTATGGAAGAACCCTTAGTACTGTTTTATTATTCAATAAAAATGTACAGTTCATGTAGATATATTTGAAATCAGTGGAGAATGTGTAGCTGTAATTGTAATAATTCTTAACCTTATTCAGGAATACCGTGATGGGATATGAGCCATTGAAATAGAGGTTCTGTATGGAATAACCATCCGCAGTGAGAACAATACTATAATTTGAACCGCCCAGATAGAAATTGAAAACACCATTGTTAAATGTTAATGTATTCCACAGTGATGAATTCTGGAATATATTAACATAGATTGTGTTATATATTATGGATCCTGTAGCTGAATCCTTTACAATACCAAATATGTGCTTGAATGTTGAAATGTCTATGGAACCTGTGAAAGGTGCGTTTAACTGAAGATAATAATTCTTTAGACCTCCTCCACTTGATGTACTCAGTTCAAGTATGAAGGGTCCCTTTGTAGCATTGAATGTAATATTTCCTGCGGAACCTGTCACACCTGAGAAGAAAAGAAGATTATAGTAATCATATGCATAAACGTTGTATCCAGAGGCAGGCAGGCCAGAATTCTTTACCACCAGGTTAACGGTCTTATTTATTGCGGTCCTTGCCACAGTTATTGTTGTAACATTCACCCCAGTCGTATTAACGGTAATTGGTATGAATGCGCCACCATAAACGTATGTTCCAATCTTCTGGGGTGAGACGCTCAATATGTAATTACCTATCTGCACATTCCCAAAATTTACTACGGGATTGGATATGGATGAGGAAATAATATTTCCAGAATAATCCATCAGATTTACATTAAGACCCTGAAGGAAGTCAAGATCCCCGGTCTCTGTATCCTTATACATCACCACCAAACTCACATTCCCACTTTGTGTACCCTGCGCTGGAATCAGTGGAACTAAAATAGTACCCACTAGAATCACTGAAACGATCACTAAAGCCATTGCACTTTTTGCACTAAATGATTTCAAATATCATCCCTCCAATTCAGGGATAGAAAAGTGAAATCATAACATTATTAAATATTTTTGGTACGTGAAGATTTTTTATGAATGGCTCATCAGAAATAATTTTAGAAAAATCAATTTTTTATAATTTTTTTGATGTTATATGCAAGGAATTTTAAATAAAAAATCTGGAAAGACCTATGAATCAAGATTTAAATTTGTTTAATTATGGACAGGGATGCATTACTACACAAGCAGTTTTTATCCATATTTTAGAATAAATTTTTATAAAAATTTATGTAAAAATTTAAGATTTAAAGAAAAAATAATATAATTTGATTGTATAATTGATATCTAGATAATCATGGAAGATGTGTGGGTGGAAAAATACAGGCCTAGCAAGCTTGATGATATTGTTGGGCAGGATTACATTGTAGAGAGGTTAAAGGCTTACGTTAAGGAAAAGAATATGCCTCATCTAATATTCGCAGGACCCCCGGGAACAGGTAAGACAACAAGTGCAATCGCCCTTGCAATCGGTCTCTTTGGTGAAGACTGGAAATCAAGTTTTCATGAGTTGAATGCAAGCGATGAAAGGGGTATAGATACGGTGAGGGTTCAGATAAAGGATTATGCAAGAACAGCTCCTTCCAATGATGTTGGATTCAAGATAATATTCCTTGATGAGGCAGATCATCTTACTGCAGATGCACAGGCAGCCCTGAGGAGGACCATGGAAAAATTCTCCAAAACCTGTAGATTTATACTCTCCTGTAACTATTCATCTAAGATCATAGATCCTATTCAGTCCAGGGCAAGCATATTCAGATTCAGGCCATTATCCAAGGAAGACGTTGGAAAGAGACTCAAATACATAGCAGAAAAGGAGAACATTAAACTTGAGGATGATGCAATAGAGGCCATCTATCTTATTGCAGGCGGTGATATGAGAAAATCAATAAACATACTTCAGGCAGCGGCTAGCATGGGTGAAAGAATAAATTCTGATATAATATACAAGGCGTCCGGTCTTGCCAGCAGGGATACGGTGAGGAAAATGATTGAGAAGGCATTGAGTGGCAAATTCCTTGAGGCAAGGGAGCTTCTTGATAAGATGGTTGTGGAGTATGGAGTGGCTGCTGAGGATATAATTAAGCAGATGCATAGCGAATTCTATAGAATTTCCATAGATGAAGAGATGCTTGCTGACATACTTGAATCAATGGCTGACATTGAGTTTAGAATCATAGAGGGTGCGAATGAAAAGATAGGTTTGGATGCCCTTCTCGCAAGATTATCCAGGATAGGTAAATCAAAATGATCTTTAACCATTTTAAAAGAAAAATTTTATAAATCCTTGTTATTTTTAAAAATCAATGAGATTAATAAAAAAACTGATACTGTTGTTTTTAATTGGTTTTTCATTTAGATTATTTCTTGAGCTTTTATTCCCTTATTCTGCAATTGGTTTTGATCAAATGGGCTATTATGTGCCCATGTTATACACTAAAGCAAATCCACTGGATTATTTTTCAGTTGGTTTTATTTACTATCTAATAGCCTCTGGAATAAATTCAATGCTCAATAATCCACTTTTAACAATTAAATTGCTTGATTCAATTGTATCTGGTATTTTTATTCTATCACTTTTTGCATTTTCAGAGTATGGTGTTCAAAACAGATATTCATTCTATATATCCATATTCGCCTTCTTTAGTTTTCAATCATTGATCCTTGATTGGAGTTTACAGAGGAATATACTTGCATTCTCCATATTTCTCTTTACATTCGTATTTAGAGATGCTGATAGAAAAAATATCTTATGCATACTTCTATTGTTGATAGTCTCAGGATTCACTGACCCGGCCATAATACCCCTTGAGTTTTTCTGGTTTTTGTATCTCACCTTAAGGAACAGAAAATACCTTCCAGCACCCTTAACACTGATCGCTTTAACATTCATATTAATAATCTCTGCAGCATTTACACCTGAGATAACCGGTGCCAGAGGAAATGAATTAATTAATTTCACGCTCTCATTCTTTTTCTCAGGAAATTTAATTTATGATATGATTGTATATACTTCATTATCCATACTTCTTTTTGCTCCATTTGTAATATTTATACCACTTTTAAGGAATTATGATTATAGAAAAGATATGGATCTTAAGATTCCAATAGTGGGGACATTCATCTTCTCTTCCCTGGCTGTATTTTCATTCTTCTCAAGGTATCTTATTGAACTATCAGTCATATCAATATTATTCATAAAAGAACCAAAAAGGTACATCAAAATTTTCTCTCTCTTTCTTGTTTTGATCCTTTTGATCTCATCATCATATATTATGATGGATAATTATTATCCCTCACCATATTTTTACAATGGCCTAACAAAAAGCACAAATATAAATGAGATAGTTAGTACATCATTCCTTCAGAGCACTGTACCCTTAAATGATTCAAAAATAATTGTTAAATTATTCTCATATGTAAGGGGAAATGATTCACTCGTTATCTCCATGCTTTATATGGTCTCATTTGCATACGAGGCCGGAATAAAAATAGATAAAGTTATAAACACGGATGAAAATTATACATTATTCCTGAATAAATGTGAATATTATTATAGCCTTAATTATACAATTTATACCGTATGGTGGTACAGGAATGGCTGGTATGGCATAGAAAGTTTACCATCAAGTTTTGTTCCAGTAAAAATTATTGGAAATTATGCACTCTTTGTTTACGAAAAAAATTAATAATTCAAATAAATAGGGTGATTTAATATGTTTGATTTAATAATCACAGTGGCAATCATTCTCATGCTCATTGGTATGATATACAGCATCTATCAGCTTCCCATAATATTTTATGGTGTTATAAAATTAAAAAATAAAGAGGATATAGATGATCCTGAGTTTAATGATCTAGTCTCAGTCATAGTGCCAGCAAAGAATGAGGAAAAGGTGATTGGGAGATGCCTTGATTCCATCCTTAATCAAACCTATAAGAATATTGAAGTAATCGTTGTTGAGGATGGATCCAGTGACAGAACACTGGAGATATGCAAGGAATATGAGAAAAAGGATAAAAGGATTAAATGCTACCACAGGGATATAAGCAATGGAAAGCCCTCTGCTTTGAATTATGCACTTAAAATTTCAAGGGGCAATATAATAGCAACATTCGATGCTGATTCAATCCTTGAAAAGGATACCATATACAGGGCCCTTATAGAGATGCATTCAAGGAATCTAGATGCACTTCAGGGTGAGAATTATTCAGTGAACTCAAAGGAAAATATCATTACGAGGATAGGATTCATCGATCAGGGGCTGATAAAGCTTGCACTCCTTGGCAGGAATGCTTTTGACCTTTTCCTGCCCTTGGGTGGATCCAACCAGTACTTTAGGAGGGAGGTACTTGAAGAGCTGAATGGATGGGATGAGAGGTATCTAACTGAGGATCTTGAGATATCACTAAGAATGAACATTAAGAACAAGAAGACCGCATATTCAACCAGCGTAAGATGTGGTCAGGAAACACCCTCAAAGATGGGTGAATTTGTAAAACAGAGGACCAGATGGTACAGGGGATACCATCAGGTTCTTTTTCACAGTAAAAAGGAGATAAGGAATAAAAAACACTTAGATTCCTTACTGGTAATATCTGCACCACTAATCTCATCCCTCTGGTTCATAAGCTTAATTCTTCTTGCCATAGGCGTAATAATGCACAGTATTACCAGCACACAATTAATATTTTTAATATATTTCGGTCTATTCCTATTTGTTCTGAATTTGATATCAATCATATTAATTTCAATCAAGAATTACAGGATACTTGCATATCTCCCTATAGCATATATTTACTGGTTTATCTCCTCTGTTATATCATTATATTCACTTATGCTTGAGTTGTTGAAAAGGGAGAGGAGATGGTTAAAGGTTGAAAAGACTGGTAGGGTAACAAATTAATCTTACTAGCATTCATTTTCAAAAATTTTAAACAATTTTTTAAGAGAAAAAATAACAAAAGTTTTAATACACTTTTGTAATAATCAAAATTTAGCCGCCGTAGCTTAGCTGGTGGAGCGCTCGGCTGTTAACCGAGTGGTCGTCGGTTCGAATCCGACCGGCGGCGTTTGTGATATATAGATGTCAGGATCTGGACAAGATACTGCGTTTGGTAGGTGAAGAATTTGCAGTTCTTCCAGCTGATACACTTTATTCACTCTCCATAGGCATAAACTCCCCCAAGGCTTACAGGATTTATGAGATAAAGGGTAGAGGGAGGGATACCCCTGTACCTGTGGGTGTTTTAGATAAAAAAATGCTTCAGGAATACGGTGAGGTAAATTCATTTGTCTCAAGGATAATTAGCTATGAATGGCATTATCTTGTTACCATGGTCCTATGGAATAGGAATGTACCCAGAAGTATATCGGGTGAGAAGGTGGGATTCAGAATTCCAAAAACGAACGTTCTTAAAAAAATTATGGAAAATGTAGGGCCCATAACACTCACAAGCGCCAACAGGCATGGGGGGAAGAATCCTGTTACAGTATTAGATGCGTATTCTCAACTTGGTGATGATGTAAAGATATACCTTGACTGTGGCCCATGCACAGGTGTACCTTCGACTGTTGTTGATCTAACTGGAGAAAAGCCAATTTTAATCAGGGAGGGGGCAGTACCATTTAAAAGCATAGAGGCAATACTATGATAAGTGATAATGAATTGGAGAAATATCTTAAGGCGGGTTCAATAGCCGCTGACGCCATACAGTTTGGGAAGAATCTTATAAACGAGGGTGTATCACTAGAGGAGGTGGCCGAGGAGACTGAGGCACATATATTGAAAAATGGTGCGAAACTTGCCTTTCCTGTCAATCTAAGCATAAATGAGGAAGCAGCACATTATACACCCTCAAGGAATGACAGGAGAAAATTTTCAAGAAATGATATAGTCAAGCTTGATCTTGGTGCGCATCTGGACGGTTATATAGCTGATACGGCAATAACAGTTGAGGTGGGTAGAGATACTCTATCAACGCTCTCCATGTCATCTGAAAGGGCACTCTTAAATGTAACTCAGAGGATAAGACCTGGAATAAGGATAAGTGAGATTGGAAAGATTATAGAGGAGACAATAAAATCATACGGTTTTAGGCCAATATACAATCTCACCGGTCATCAACTATCAAGGAATGTTCTGCATGCAGGAATGAGCATACCCAATTATGATGATGGATCAATAATTGAGATTGAGGCTGGTATGGCCTTTGCAATCGAACCTTTTTCAACCGATGGTGTGGGGTATGTAAAGGAAGGATCTTTTGGAAACATAATGCAAATAGTAAGGGATCCAGAGGAGATGGGTGAAATATACGAGAATTATGGAACACTACCATTTTCAACAAGGTGGATATACAGGGATTTCAGCAATCCAGAAAGGGTGCTCGACCTGCTTTTGAGAACAAACAAGGTGTATAAATTTCCAGTCCTGAAGGAAAGGAAGAAGGGAAAGGTAGCACAGTTCGAACACACCTTTGTTATAACAGGTGAAAGGATATACATTACCACACTTAGAAAAGTTTAATTACTACTTTTTTAAAATCTTAAGCATGGTTCTCAAGAATGTTTACATAATACCGCATGGTGATGAAATAATAACACAGCCAAACCCAGAGAGTGCGCATATGAACAGAAAGATAAAGGAGATTGCAAGGGATGACACATCAGATACAATTGTAATCATTTCCCCACACTCCATAAGGCTATCCAAGATGATAGGTGTGGTTAATACTGAATATTTAAGGGGCAGGCTCAGGCTTACCGGGAAAAACATTTTCCAGATCTTTAAATCGGACAGGGAACTTAATTCACTTATCCTAAAAAATATTGATGAAACTGAGGAGGTCCTTTACATTACGGGTGAGGGTAAATCATCAGTTTTTCCACTCGATTTCGGTTCCATAATTCCACTACATTTCTTTGGTAAGAGAAAAATTAGCCTTATCGGTCAGTCCAGGCTCAGGGAAAGGGATAGGTTGATAGACTTTGGAAGGAAATTGTTCAGGACCACAATGGAATATGGTGGTAATGTATCCATCATTTTAAGTGCCGATCAGGCACATACGCACTCCATTTCTGGTCCATACGGTTACAGCAGCTACTCAAAATACTATGATGATCTCGTTGTAAAATCAATTAAGGAAAATAACTTCAGCAAACTTGTGGATCTTGATGAGCATATAATAGAGGAGGCAAAGCCAGATAGTTACTGGAATATCTTAACATTTTACGGTATAATTGATGAGGGTAAATTGAAACCAGAATTCAAATATTATTATGTTGAAAGATATTTTGGTATGATGCTTGCATCAACAAGGGTCCAGGATAAACAATAAAGTACTCGGCCCTTCGTGGTCCAAAATGAAAAACTTTATAAAATGTATGTGCATTATCTATTAAGAAAAGGTGAAATGATAACATATGGCAGATTTAAAGGTTATCAGTGACATCGGCCTCGCAGGTGCAGCATTAATTAGAAGGGATGGTACATTAGAGGAATCACTTTTGCCTGAAAATATAGATAAGGAAACATTTTCAATTATGTGTGCCACCATATATGGTGGTGCCACAACAGTTTATACAGAGATGAATTATAAGGAGCCCCTGAACATAGTTGTATATGGAAAGGAGCTCAACCTCGTTCTATTTCCAAACTCGTCAAGGGATTTTTGGGTACTCCTTTCCCCCACAAACCTGGATCCCGCAAAGGCGAGGGAGGAATTCATTGCAAGAAAGAAATAATATTATAAAGGAGATATATCAACACCTTTTAAGATTTTATGGACCACAGGGTTGGTGGCCTGGCGAAACAAGATTGGAGATAATAGTGGGTGCCATACTAACACAGAACGTTTCATGGAAGAATGTTGAAAAGAGCATAGAAAGGATAAAGGCATCCGGTTTCATGGATATGGATACCCTAATCAGCATGGATGATGAAGTTTTACACGATTTTATAAGATCTACAGGTTATTACAGGCAGAAAGCAGGGCGATTGAAGGAACTGCTTAAATTCATAAAGGAGAATTATGGAAATATTGAAAACATGGTATTTGATACCAATCTGAGGGAGAAGCTTCTTGCAATAAAGGGCATTGGTAAGGAGACTGCAGATTCAATACTTCTCTATGCCCTTGATCTGCCATATTTTGTAGTGGATGCATACACATTTAGAATCTTCAGGAGAATTGGTATAATAGAAGAATCAAATAAGGTAAAATATGAAGATATAAGGGAAATGGTTGAAAAATCACTGGGTAAAAATGTAAATGATCTTAAAGAGTTCCATGCTCTACTCGTGGCTCTGGGAAAGGATCACTGTAAAAAGGTTCCTGTTTGTGAAGGATGTCCTCTTTACAGCATATGTCAAAGAAAGATTTAAATATATTAGAAAATAACAAATATTTAATGATGGTGGGAGTTTACATAAAAGATATAAGGCTATACCACCAGGTAATAGAGGAAATAAAGAGAAGAAAGCTGGATTATATTGAGATTTTTCCAGGGGAAGATGATAAGGACCTGATAGTCCTTACGGATTCCCCAGGAATTTTCAAAAGATATGTAATTGTTGTGGAAGCACAATCGGCGGTGAGGTCTGTAATACCTCGTCTTTATGGTAAGGAAAAATTCCATGAGATCCACATAGGAATTGATCCCGGAATGAGGGTAGGTGTTGCTGTTTATGGGGATGGTATATTTCTGGAGGAGCTTGAGCTAACGGATACATACGATCTAAGGAGAAAAATTGAGGAGATAGTCAGGGGTTATGGTTCAAGGAATGTGGTTTTAAGGATAGGGAAGGGTGATGAACCTAATAGGAATAGAATAATCAACATTCTTTTTGGGCTTTATCCCATTGAGATTGTTGATGAGTATGGGACCACATCCATAAAAAATAGGAACACAGAGGCAGCAAAGAAAATAGCGATGAAGAGGGGAAAACCCGTAAAGGGAAGGATGGAAATAAGGGCAAGGAGGGGTGAGATATCTGAGGTTCAGAGGAAAAGCAGGATAGCCAGTAACAATCTTGTTACAATCTCCAGGGAACTTGCAAGAAGGGTAGTAAAGGGAGAAATAGATTTGGAAGAGGCAATAGAGATGCAAAAGAAGAATTGACTATTTTTTCCACTTGGGAGCTCCAGGCCTTTTTTTACCCGATGAATAGAAGTAGATGATTGCCAGGGTGAAGAGCGTAATCCCTGCAAGGAGATACCATAGCCAGTCATAGTTAGGCGGTGTACCATAGTAGAAATAAAGTGTTGTGTAGTTTGAGCCTGATGAGAATTTAACAAGATTTGTGTTTAACCTTGCGCTCAATACATTGACGCCATTCTCAAATGTTCCTATATAATTGTAGGTGACGTTCACAGTTGAATTTGGTCCCATTGAGGAAACATTGGAGGTACCAATGAATCTACCGTTGAGGAAAAATGAAATGCTTATATTCTTTATTTCATAGGGTTCAGTGTTTTTGAGTGTAAGTGTAATTGGCACAGATTTTACAACATTGACCTGGATATAATTTATGGATGTGGTCTTTTCAGGACTTCCATTAACAATACCTATACCCATGACATAGATGTATACTGTCTCGGGCCTTGAAGGAAATGTAATGTTTACCTTGAAGGTATTCGTTGTGTAAGAAAGACCTGTCAATTCCTCTGTAGTACCACCGCTCATATTACTACCCGTGAGGAAAAGGTTGTAGCCGTATCCATCAAAATTGCCGTTTATCACAATTGTATATTCATAGGTACCGTTTGTACCAACGGTGGCCGGTCCATAGATGTCCACAGTGAGGCCCCTTGCCTGGCTAAATGGGAAGAGTGAGAAAATGATTATGATCATGGCAAGAAAAATTGCAATCCTTTTCATTTCTTCAGCCTCCTCCAAATTATGTAGAACAGGAGAGCAAATATTATTATTGATGATACAATGGTGAATTCAAGGAAGAATGTATTATAGGATGGTATCTTGTAAGTAACATTTGTTGTTGAAATAACTGTGGAAACTGCATTTATATTTCCTATACCTATTGATTTCTCTGCTAGATATTCATTATTGGAGGATGTTGCGGATACGATGATCTGGAATACTGGTGCCGGTCTTTCTTTATTCGCCGTGAGTACAATGGTTATTGTTTTTGATGACCATGGGTCTATTCTCTCATAATTGGGTACTGAAGAGGACCAGCCTATTGATTTTAGTTCAAGTGAATTAATAACCGAGAGTGTATAATTCTCAACAACATTACCATTATTAAGGATGGTCAAATTAATGTAAAGTGAATTCCCAGAGGCATACATTACCCCCCATGAAAATGTTGTGTTATGGTATTCTGACACATTAACGTATATGGTAGTCTCCCTGTAAAGTGAACCCTGGTAAACACCCCTTATGGTAATTGTGTTCATACCATAGTTAGCCTTATCAGAAACAACAAGTGTTATGGTATCCAGAACGGTCTGGCCCGGGATTACATATATATTCTTATTCTTGAATGTAATATTCCATGCACCAAGCGCCTCCAGGGTGATATTCTCAGGTCTGTTACCTGTATTTGTTATTGATATGGTGTAATGGAGCTTACTTCCCACACTACCGTTGAGTACAGGTGTAAGTGTTGATATCTTTATGTCATCGAGGTTTAACCTGCTGAAATAAATGGTATAATCTCTGCTTTCATTCACGTTTATTGTGTAATTTAAATTGTACTTTACCTTTTGACCATATTCAATATTCTCATATGAGGCACTCAATGTATACCTCCCTGATGGTAGGACCGCATGGAGCAATCCATCGTTAACATCAAATGTTATATTTCCAAAGGATGAAATCAAGTTTAATCTTGAATTGTAGGTTGAATTGGCGCAAAGGAAAAGGAAATTCAGGGAAAATCCCTTTTCCATTGAAACATTGTACCAGTATGTGGAGTTGTTTGATACGGATATGTTCCCAAGGAATGATAAGAAATTACCATAATATGAATAAACTGTATATTTTCCAAGTGGTATAGCGGAGGAGTAATACCCATCTGAATTGGAGGGTATTGTAATTGAAAATCCATTCCCGTATAGATAGAGCGTAGAGAAACTTAGATATGTTTTACCGTATGAAACAAAACCCTTGAGTGTGGCCATGTATGGTTTTTCAGTTACATTAAGGTAAACAGTTGAATCTGAATCAATGTAAGAATC
Source organism: Candidatus Aciduliprofundum sp. (assembly GCA_002878135.1). Classification (GTDB taxonomy): domain Archaea; phylum Thermoplasmatota; class Thermoplasmata; order Thermoplasmatales; family ARK-15; genus ARK-15. The sequence goes on along the minus strand of PNIT01000050.1, from coordinate 17,812 downwards.
CTCATTCGCTAAATATATTGTATTACCGGAGACAAGTGAAATGCTGAATTTATAAAATCCAGGCGGGAGGAGCAATGTAGTTCCAAGCTTCACCGGCTTTATAATCTTCAAACCGCCATAATTAATCAGTAGATTAAATGTCTGTGTGCTGTTCATAATTTCAATCTTTACATAATAGCCCTGTACCAAAGGTACATTCTGTACAGTATTCTGAGTCAAATTGATGGACCCTATAGATGAAAGGTTTCCATTGAATTCGTAATATGTATAGATACCTAGCGGCAGTGACACATTGTTTCCTGAATTCACCAGGTTTCCATTTTTATCAAACCAGTATATATATCCAGATCCAGGAATCAATGTAACCTTTGCATTCATATTTACCTTGAAATCCATATTCAATCTTAACTGTCCTGCATTAATGGCAAAGCTTGAAGGTGATAGGGTTACCTGAACGTTTGATGCTGAAACGCTCACATTATAGTAACCGAATGGCAATAATGCACTGTAGCTTCCATTCACTACCCTCACCATGAAGTTACCTGCGCTAGAGGAGAAGATAAGGTAAATTTCCCCATTATATTCCCGGGGATATACCACCTTTCCAGTTACCCTGCATTCTTTCTCATTCATATATATTGTTGCATTATTATTTTTAATTGTATATCCATTAAATTTGAAACTATAAGCAAATGCATCAAGGGAATAGGTGCCACCAGTTGTATAAAAATGGAAACTCCCGTCTGAGGCTATGTTTGTCTCATAATAGTATGTGTCTCCAGATTTTAGGAAAACAACAGCATTTTTAAGAATGGTACCATTCCAGATCACCTGACCACTAAGCTTGTTTGTATTCTGTAGGTATATGTTCATATTAAAGGTACCAGTTATTACTATTGAGGTATAGTAGGCGTATGGCTGTGAGGTGGTTGCATTGTATCCCACAACACCAACGGAATAGGATCCCCTTGGTACATAGGCACTGAAGTATCCACTACCATTTGTGTAAACCCTGAGGAAGTTCTTACCCTGGAAGAGCATAACACCTGCCCCTGCCAGGGGTACATTTCCATAATAAACGTACCCTGAAAAAATAACGCCCTGGCTAAGTGATATATTAAAGGTGCTGTTGTAATATGGCGTATAATTTCCTATGTAAACATAGTGCTTGTTATCGTAGAAATAGTCCACATATACTGAATAATAATCCTCGGGCAGGTTGAATTTATATTGTCCATTTTTATCTGTTATTCCTATCTGTGTATTTGAGAATGTGAATTCATCCATAAACCTTACCAAGGCACCCTCAACAGGCTTACCATCCAGGTAAACATTAACAAGTGTTGAATAGGAAGGAAGTAGTTCAATGTTGTTTGTTGATGTTGAATTCCAGGAGGAGAATGTCACGTACTTTATGGGCGTATAATATCCGGTCTTTTCAACACTGATTGAATATTTACCAGGAATTACGTATGCAAAATAGGATCCATTTTTATCTGTCTTTAAAATATAACTCATAGGCCCATTTATGAATACGGACATACCTATTGCTGGCGTACCATTGTTGTAAATAACTATACCCTTTATGACATCTCCATAAAGCTGGAGATCCTGAGTTAGGTTCTGATTCTGGTTGATCGTTATGCTCCTTAGATATGTAAAAGTGCCATTTGAGTAAAGATATACATTGTACTCTTGCGGTGCTATGTTATTGAATGAGTAATAACCGTTACTTTGAATTGCAGCAGAGTAATTCAGACCATACGTACTGTTAACAAGGTATATTGTGCCAGAATTCAACAATGTTCTATTGCCAGAATTCTCAAAATATACAATGCCATCAAGGGATGAGGAATTTATTACAAAATTTTTTTCTATGTAATAATTTGGTAGTCCGTCTGGGTTTATGCCTGTTACGATCCTTGATGCCTGTGCATCTGATACATATATATTCTCAGATGAAAGTATTGTTTTTTCATTCAGGAAAAGTTCATTGAAATTTCCACCGGTGGAGATCTGTATCGTATCGTTACCTGCCACAGCATATAGTTTATAATATCCTGATGAGTTTGTTCTGGTGTATGTATGGGGTATTCCATACTGATCATAGAGTGTCACAAGAACATTTGAAAGTGGCTGACCATCAGGTAATGTTACCCTTCCTTCAACTATTGCCCCAGGATAAAATTTCAATATAACCACGTCCTGAGGCAGGATCTGCCTTGCAGGAGGTATAAGTACAACCGTACCATTATTCTTTTTTTGGAGATAATAGGCCTCCTGGAGTGGAACTGGTTTCCAGGCATTTGTATGGTTCTGGTAATCCTTGTAGGGGTTCCAGAATGAAATTGAATAAACAACCTCAAAATGTGTAAGGTTCCATGCGAACATTACAGGATAGTAGCTCATCTGGGATGAGATCCCGGGTATGTATGGTCCCATACCAATGTTGAGGCCAGAATAACCTACAAATGCCCTGTAAAGCATTGTATTGAAGAACATTGGATTGTATGTGATATTATAGCTTACGATCTGTACATTTGCAGGTATTTTATTGAGTGGATATGTGAGACCATTTGAACCTACTGCTGTAATGTTATAGAAATCATATGGTATTATCTGGCCACTCACTATGTAAGCTCTCCTGTCCGCCAGGTAGGCAGGTGCATAGAATATACCCGTGTTCATGCCGGAGAATGGGAATAGCCTGTAATCCGTTGCAAAATAATCAATGGAATAACCTGTTACCCTTTCAAGCATGAGGTAAAGGTTAACAAGTGTGTTCTCACTATATTTGTTTGCAAGATCAGCCTTGATCATAACATATTTTGCGTTCTGTGGAGTAATATTCTTTGAATAGAGCCCATAATAGTCTGGGTTTTTGAGTATTTGATTTATGTACGCTGAGGGATTCTTGGAGAGGTTCGTGTAGTAATCAACTATCTTCTGTTCCTCCTGCTCTCCAAGATACTGTATGAGGATATTTTTTACCTCATTACCATATGTGGCGTTGTTTATGGATGCATCCAGTATCCTTGATATTAGCAGTGCAATTCCCTCGCTTTCATTCTGTGCAGTAATAAATTGACCCGCCACCTGGTATCCATTCTGGAAGTTGTCTGCAACAGCTGGATGTAAACCCTGCTGTACATCCTGAAATCCATAGTCCCACCAGCTGAGGAATCCTGGCCTGTACTCCGGTGCCTGATTTGAATCCTGTTTTGCAAGCCATGCAAATGCACCCTGCCAGGGGTCGGTGGTGTTTGTATCAAGCTGTATACCGTATGCACCTAGATACCAGGGGGGTGTATAGTTCTGGGGTCTGAAGTATGATGGCATCACATTGTAGATCTGCCTGTCATAAGTTGTTTTATTATTATATGGTATTGCAGCGTCCACAGCACCCCACATGTTTGGAAAAACTATAAGAAATGCAACAACAGCGATTGCAGCAATCCTAACCCATGGACCCCTCTTCTTGAAGGCATTCTTCCAGGATATGGATCTTATTAGATTTCCTATCTCCTTGATATTAATTTTTTCTATTATAATGTCAAGCATATAGGCTGCGGGTATAACGAAACCAGGTGATGCGTTGAATATGAACCTGGCTGCTGAAAAGGCCATATAGACTGAAACTATGGAGAAGATTACAAAGAAGAGATAGTACTCATTTCTGTTCTTCCTTATTTCATATAGCATGAATATAAGGCCAGCAACGAAGACGAAGAATACACCCACACCAACGTTCATTATTATCTGGCCAAGTGTTGGTGCCTGAGCCTCCGCTATGGTTGAATAAAGGGCACTCTTAACGAAATAACCCTCACCTGTATATATGTACCTCATTATGGAGGGGAAGAAAATCTGGCCTAGTACAACCAATGCTCCTATGACTGCTGCAGTGATTGAATATATAAGTACCCAGGGCCATCTAGATGTCATCTCTATGAATATTATGAGGAATACAACGAACAGGGCCAGATAGAGAGGAGTATTAAACCAGGGCGTAATTGTGTTGTCAAGTAGATAGAAGGGAAATGCTACTGGGAATGAGAATAATATGAATATTAATGTGATCCAGAATATGTGGAATGAGCTTTGATTCCTGAACCTGTTATAGAATATCTGTATTACGAGATAAATTAATATTATCACCTCTACATACACAAAACCCTGCCACATTGCACCTATTGTGCCGAAGCTTATACCCGCAAGGGCTGCATAGACTGTGGATATCTTATTTTCCAGGAAAAATTTCTTTGTTCCGTTTGACCAACCCTTCAAACTAAAATAATTCTCTATCCATACGGATTTTTTTACACTCTTTAATGCCTTGAGGAAGAAATAGAAAACCCATATTGCAAAGAATAATATTACGTCATCATAGCCTCCCCAGGAGGCCACACTCCTCATCATATTTGAGGCGCTTGTGGCTATAAGGAATGCGGATATTATACCCACCCTTCTGTTGAATGCCTCTTTGCCAAGGAGATACATGGGTATGGCTATTAAAGCGCCGAAAACTGCGGTTATCATAACAAGTGAATAACCCAAGGCATTATGCATGCTTCCCACGAAAGGAAGATAGAGGTAGGCCATCCCAATAACGGCCCACTCAAAGAATGGTGGCCTTGGGTCCGGGAAGCCCACTGGATAATTCAGCATAGGATCCCAGAGTAGCTGGTGTCCCGTGGCAACTATGTAATCAATTACCCTCTCATGGTAAAATGTGTCGGCACCACCAGAAACAGCAAAATTATTTTCTACTGATGGGCCGATCGCATAGTATGTCCTTAGGAATAAACCAAGAAGAACTATGGATATCATTATGATTAATACTACAATGTCCCTTTTTGTTTCCTGAGTCAATCCCGGCCTAAAGCCCATATTTATTTTCACCATCCTTTCTATATTTGTAATTTATGGTACAATTCCTGCAAACTGTTGTCAGGTCTAAAAAGATTAAGGCAATCTTAATAAAAAGTTTTCTTAATCTGAGGTGAATACCCTCTTAACATTGGGTCTTTCCTTGTAAAATATGGTGGATCCGCATTCGCAGGAAAGGTTTGGTGTATTAATCTCACCCTCGTATATCTTTCCGCATACGGCGCATCTAAACCTGGACATTTTCACCCTCCCTTACAATCTCCTTCCTTACGAATGGTACATATGCTCCTCCTGCCATAGTATAACCGCATCTCCTGCAGCTCCATATCCCTGTACCTACCCTTTTCAAGGTTTTATGCCCGCATCTTGGGCATATGTATGAATCAATCCTCTGTTCCATGATCTCCTTCCACTGTTTCTTTGGAGCTACACCATACCTTGGGCCGAAACGTGCAGCTATCCCGAGTTTCTTTGTTCTTTTGCTCATTTCTGATCATCCCCTAATATGAATGTATTTCTTAAATATTTCCCGGATTCTATGGACATCTTTATGGTTTCAAGTACCTCCTCCCTTGTGAATGTACCTTCAAGTCCCTTCTGTATTGCATTTATTTTTCCCTCCTCATTTGTAGTTATGGTAATCCTGGAATGTGCAATGTTCTCCTCATCCAGGTTCGGGTCAAGTACTATCCTATCCCCTATTTTAACGAAGGTGGTTGTTGCTGGATAATGCCTAACGGGTAAAGGAAAATTCTCACCCTGACCGAATCTCTGTGCGGGCACTATGGAGTTCTTAAGTGCAACTATGGATCCTAGGGCTGATGCATCGAACAGATTTCCATCGTAATCAAGAACATGAATATCAACGAATACTATCCAGACCAATTCGCCCTCCTTTATCACCAGCTTCTCAAGGTCTATTGCCTTACTCTCCCTTATTCCACGATCAACTACCCTTGCAAGTTCTATTGCCTCCTCACCAGGTGGACCGGCCTCGAATGTAGGTGATGCAAGTGGAACAAGCTCAGCGTTTGTACTCAGAACACCTGTGTTTGGTGTATCCGGGAATGGTTCCCCTGTCTCAATCTTTACACCCACAAGTACCTGGGTATTTCCAAGCCTCACAAGGGCAGAACCATCTGCCCTCGGTATAAAGTTCTTTATGATCTCAATCTTCCTGAATTCATACTGACCCCTTCCATCTATCCTGGATCCCTGAGAAAGGAGCTTCTGTATGTAATCCCTCTTTATCTCTGAGATTACATTATCTGTAAATTTACTCATTGCTGTTCATCCTCCTGAGCAAGATTTATGTATTTTCTCTTCAGAGCCTCCTTCTGTAGTTCATACACCTTCATGGAGGCATCAATGGCCATCTTTAAACCCCTCTCAATCTCCTCAAACGTCATGTCACCATCCATCTGGAATAGTACGAGCTCCTTTGTCCTGGGTATTATTGCCACAGGAAGATCGGCCTGGCCATAGTTATCCTCCTCCTTGTTCAGGTCAAGTACAACTATATCATCCACCTTTCCTGCAGCACATCCAACTATAAGATCCTTCATCGGTATGCCCGCATCTGCCAGTGCCACAGATGCTGCAGTTAGCCCTGCAATCCTTGTGCCTGCGTCGGCCTGAAGAACCTCAATGAATACATCTATGGCGGTCCTGGGGAACTGCTCAAGCAATACCACTGAGCTGAGTGCATTGGATATCACAAGGGAAAGCTCTATGGACCTCCTGTCTGGTCCTGGCTTTTTCCTTTCATCCACAGAAAAGGCAGCCATATTATACCTTGCCCTGAGTATGGCCTTGCTTGGATCCTGCATATGCTTTGGATATACCTCCCTGGGGCCATAAACTGCCGCTATTATCTTGTTATTCCCCCATTCTATGTATGCAGATCCGTCCGCCCTCTCAAGTATACCTGCCTCAATCTTAATTGGCCTGAGTTCATCGAAGGATCTGCCATCAATCCTTTTTCCATTCTCATCAATCAATTTTATATCTGTTGCCATTCCACCCATTTTAATCAATCTCCCTTTTTATTTTTTGAAAGGTAATCCTTTACCCTATCCGTAAGACCTATTATGTGTGCCTCCTTTTCTATTATCCTTATGGCACCTACAACCTTCAATATTGCATCTATTGATCCATCTATCCATATAACACCATTCTGGCCAACATAGATCCTGGAGTCCGTCATCTCCTTTAGCATCTTGATCATTGATCCGTCTTTCCCTATAATCCTCGGTACCTTAGTAGGTGAAACAGTTATGATATGTCCACCTTCAAGCTTCCTGAGACCTGGCTCCTTCATTGTCAGCCATACCTGTTTTACCTCATTTACACTCATTATCTTCGCTATTATTGTATCCCCAACATTAAGGTATTTGCCTGTATCACCGAAGTCCACCTTCCAAGGGGTATCATTAACGTGCAGAGGCGCCAGGTAAGGGGCATTTATATCCACGGCCCAGTTGGATGGCATTATGTCAACCACCTTGCCTATCACCTTATCTCCCTTCTGTGGCTGATACCTACCGGAAAGGGGAATTATATTAACATATCCTGACTTGATTGTCTTTATGCCAAGATATTCAACATAAGCCTTTCCATTATCAATATATATACCATTTCCGGGTTTATTACCCATTAGATCTATCTCATCACCTGGTAGAACTATCTCCCTAATCTTATCCATAAAATTTTCACCCTTTCACAATCTTTGTTTCAATATTTCCGTGCGTTTTTTTATTCAGCATGTCTAGAAATTCCGCCTGCATACCTGCAGGTATTTCAACGATGGCCTTCCAGGAGCCATCATTTCCCCATTCCTCCTTCACAAGTGTTCCCATCCTAACGAGGTCCTGATATATTTTACCGTAACCGTCTGCACCCACCTTTATCTCCATTTTAATCTTCTCTATCCTTATGGGGATTATTGCCTTAATAGCCTTCAATACAATGGGTATCTGTTCTTCAACGCTCTTCATTGGATCTATGTGTACCTTTGCCTCCTCTATCGCCTTTTCAATCCTCTGAGGAGGGTGTGGTGCATTTGTCTGTGGATTTATGGCATTCTTTGCAATCTCGTTAACGATCTGCCTCTTCTTTTCCTCCAGCATTTTCCTTCTCTGATCTGTGGTGAGCTGTACCTGACCCTTTAAGACTATCTGCCTTGCCACCTCATTGATATCCGTTGTTCCAAATACCTCCTTGAGTACCTCTTCACCTACCTTGTCACCCTTCCTTGCATCCTTGAATACCTCGTCTATAACCATATAATCAACTATGTTTACCTGCTTACCGGATTTTAGTAGATCTATCAGCTTTGGATCTATTAGTATCTCCAGTCTGTGACCCTTTGCCTCATACCTGGCAACAACGGAATCCTCAATCCTTACCATGTGGGATCACTTAAGCCAGTTTTTTAATATAGGCCTCTGTCTCTTCCTGAGGAAGAATCCTGAAGTTTGTACCCCTTGTTATAAGACCTATCTCAACAACCATTGGCTGATTTGGATCCTCGCTCACCTGTTTCATTGCCTTGAGAGCCAGCATTATTGCATCATCCTTCTGCATATTCTCCTGATACTCCTTTTCAAATATTGCCATTACTGCCTCCCTACCCCTTCCTATGCATGAGGCCTTGTAACCTGTGAATGCTCCACTGGGTTCTGTTTCAAATAGATAGACATCCGTATCATCTATACCAGCTATCAGAAGTGATGTTCCAAAAGGTCTTACACCACCATACTGTGTATACTGCTGAACGTAGTCACTAATCTTCTTAACAAGAGGTTCAACACCTATCTTCTCACCATATGTTACCTTCTCCACCTGGGCTGTTACCCTTGCATAATCCACGAGTACTCTTGCATCAGCCATAAGTCCAGAAGATGCAGCACCTATGTGTTCGTCTATTATGTATATCTTTTCTATGCTTCTTGGTTCAATCAGCCTACTCCTCACCTTCTTGTCTATTATTAGTGCGACACCATCCTTGAACTTTATACCTATTGTGGTGGACCCCATCTTAACTGCTTCCCTTGCATACTCCACCTGATAAAGCCTACCCTCAGGGGAGAATACAGTAATTGCACGATCATATGCCATTTGTGCCGGTTGCATATTCTAATCACCTCAACTCTTTTTCATAAACATTTTTTACTTTATAAATCTTTCATTTTTAAAATTTTCAAGATACATGGTAAGGTACAATTTGTTTTTAGTCCAACAGGAGAGAACTGTGTTCTTGAGGCTCTATAACCCTGTTCCCTCAGCCTATTGATAAGATTATCTATTCTGGGCATTATACCACCGCTGAACCTACCAAGCTCTTCAGTGGAGTAAAAGAAAAGAAGGTTTTCATCATTGGATATCCTCAATAGGTTCAAAATCTCCTTCTCACTCTCAAGATTTGAAGGTATTGTATATTCAGCATTAGAGTGCAGATTACCTATCCAGAGGGGTCCAATCTTTCTAAAGTATCCCCTACCGAAGATCTCCTGCACGTATGAAAGTGATCCAACCGCCCATTTTTTACCCCTCCTTACCCTCAAAAATATTCTGTAGTAGTATCCTCCAAAATATGAAAGTAATGGTTCAATCCCAAAACCATATTCTGCAGCCCGCTTTGAAACATATGCAATAAGAATTCTCATACCCACCTCATGCTTAAGATAATTTCTTTCTGGTATTGAATGATATAGATAGAATGTTTTATCCGGGTTGGTGCCCGCCAGGTTAGAAACATCCGTTGAGGTAATACCAATTATACCTTTGTTTCTAATTGATTTAAATGCACCATCAAGAAATGGTACCGGCGTACCGTAGGGATCTATATCTATATAATCATAAAAACCATCGGGGAAACATCTTTCCGCATTGCACTCAGTTATCCTGGCATTTGATCCATTTAATTCTTTATTCCTGTGTATGAATTTTAAGGCCTCCCTATTTTTTTCATTTATTGTTACATCCATGTTGCATTCCTTCTCAATCCTTAAACCCCTCACACCTGAACCTCCAAGGAGGTCGAGTGCTCTCCCCCCCTCCTTTAAATAATTCCTTATAATGAATATGGTGAGGTCCCTTGATATAACCATTGATCTTGAATAATATGCGATGGACCTTTTACCTGGTCCCTTTGAGAAAACCTCAGGTACCTCTATCTCAACAAGTCCCTCCCTTACATTCAAGGGCCTCACCCCATTTCTAAATCTGTTCGCCTTTTATTATTCCAACTATTTTATAGGGTAGGATCGTTCTGTTGACAGGTGTTACCTCCAGAATCCTGACATCATCCATCCTCCTTATGTCCTGGAGTAGTGGATTTCTTGATTTTTTGTTCAGTGTCATTATTATATTCTTTTCCATCTCAAGGATCTCTTTTATCTTCTCGGTCAATTTTCTTGATTCTAGCTCCATCTTTCCAATCTCATCTATGATTATTATATCCTTCTGCTTTGCATTTTCCAGAGCCCTTACACCCAAATCATCAAGTACGCCTGTATCTATGCCATACTTCCCTACTTTATTCCTTGACTGTATATATTTTGAGGCAAAAACCTTCTTCTCCTTTGTTGACCAGTCCATGATGGTGAAACCTACCCTCACCTTGTTTTCAAGGATCTCCTCTGTTATTATTCCACCAACCGTGTATTCCTTTTCAAGGAGTTCAATTGTTTTTAAAAGTGTTGTTGTTTTACCTACGCCAGGCAGGCCACTAATACCAATCTTCACATACATCCTAAATCACTTTTATTTCACCTATATACATGAGTGGGTAGTTCATCTCCTCAATATACCTCAAGTAGCATACAGCCTCCACATTGTTGTATTGAACAACCAGTTCAACATCCAGCATATCACCTGTTAAGGTAAGGTATTTGTAAAGACCCTTCTTCTTCCTTATCCTGTCCCTCCTAATCCTTACTTTCACATCCTTTACGAAGGGCTGTACCTTAATACTTTCTTCTATGGACCTCTCAAGTGGCTCAACATTATCCTTGCTTATGGGAGTTCCAACAAACTGATGATATATTGTACCAAGCTTTATTCCCGCCTCAAACACTGCCCTTTCCCTATCATTGCAGTTGAAATATTTCTTTGCTGGATCTTCCATTGCTTAGGTAAATGATTCCAGAGATATTATCTTTTCTAGATCTCTATGTAGTCGTTGCATTTCACATCTTTACCGGTAGATTCCTTCACTACCTGCGACATCTTGTTGCACTCAACCTTTTCTAGTGTAGTAAAATCAATCTTAAGATATCTTAGTATTCCCTTTACAGCCCTGTTCCCGTCCGCAACAGCGCTTATAAAATTCTTCGTTGAATTTGTTGAGTCTCCTCCGGCAAAAATTCCTGGTACAGAGGTCATGCCATTTTCATCAACAAGTATCTCATTACCCTTCATCTTCAGGGATTTTGATATCTCAGGTGGAAGGAATGAAATATCCGTGCTCTGACCAGTTGCCTCTATAATGGTATCCACCTCAATGAAAAATTCAACATCCTTGATTGGTACAGGCTTTAACCTACCCCCAGAACCATCGCTCACCATTTCATTCTTCCAGTATCTTATACCCCTTATCATGCCGTTTGAATCCTTTACATATTCAATGGGTGTTATCTTCCATAGGAATTCTACACCCTCTTCCACAGTCTCCTCCATCTCCTCCTCAGCATTTCCGCTTGGATAACCCGGCCTGTCCTCAGCTCTCCTTCTGTAAAGGACGTAAACCTTTTCAGCCCCAAGTCTGAGTGCAGTTCTTGCTGAATCCATAGCTGTGAATCCTCCCCCTATTATTGCCACCTTTTTTCCCATGGGTATTTCCTCACCAAGATTCGCCTTTCTCAGGAAATCCAGAGCGTGGTAAACATATTTACCATCGCTGCCAGGTGTACCTGTCATATTTCCCTTCATATTCCCTATGCCCAAAAATATGGCATCATAGCCTTTCATGATATCCTGAAAAGGAATATCCTTCCCCACCCTTGTGTTGAAGAAAAATCTCACACCTGCATTCTTTATAAAGTTATATTCTTTCTCAAGCACCTTCATTGGTAATCTATACTTTGGAATACCAACGTTAAGCATACCCAGTGGAACTGGGAGTGCATCATAAACGGTGCATTCAACACCAAACATTGTCAGATAGTAGGCCACTGTAAGACCTGCAGGCCCTGCCCCTATAATCGCCACCTTTCTTCCTGTTTTTTCCCTCCTCTTGTGTTCAAGTACCTTAGAATAATCGGGGAATTGTTCTGCAACAAATCTCTTCAGATGCCTTATGGCAACTGGTTCTTTGTACACACAATTATCCTCGCAGTTGTGTGTGCATATGTTTCCGCATATCTCTGGGAATGGTAGATCCCTCATTATGATCCTTAGGCTTTTCTCAAATTCACCCCTGGCAATTGCCTGTACATAACCTGGTATATCCAATCTTGCCGGGCATCCCTGTATGCAAAGACCGCAACCCATGCATCTTGATGCCTCCCTCATTGCCTCAGCCTTGGAATAACCAAGGGTCACCTGCATCTTAAAGTCCTTTTTCCTCTGGTCCGGTGGAGCGCTTTTAATTGGAACTCTTTTAAAATTCAGCCTATAAATCAAGGTTTCCGGCATAGGGATCGAGCCTCAAAAACTGTAAATGGATATTCACATATTAATTTATCCACCACTAACAGGTGACATTATGGCTACCTCATCACCCTCCTTAAGCTCTTGATCACCTTCAACATATCTATAGTTTATTGAGACCACAAGATGGTCGGTCCTGAAATCCCTGTACTTTTTCTCAAGGTAGGATATAAGCTGGCTTAGATATCTGAAATCTCCCTCTAAATTCTCCTCCATCTTCCCAGCTATATCCCTGTAAAGTCCAAAATATCTTACCCTTATTTTCATTTTTTAACACCCCTTAGTGTTTTATAGAGATCACCGTGTATACTCTCCAAAACCATGCCCTCAATCTCATATAACCTAAGCTTCCTGGAAAGCCTCAGTGCATTCTCCAGCCTGTCCCTATTTTCAGAGTAAAGAATGAATATGCCCTCATTCTTCTCAACCTTATCACCAATCTTCTTTGAGACCCAGACACCTGCCTTTTTTGAGAATGGGGCACCCAGGGTCCTTGCTATTTCAACTATGGCTTTATTTGATACGTAGGAGATGTAACCATCGGTGGGTGATGCAATCTCCTCAACATATTTCCCCAGTTCTATATCATCACTTTTTTCTATACCCCTGCTTCCCTGTGCATTTATGATCTCAAGCATCTTTTCCCTTGCCTTACCGCTTGAAAGTATGGATCTGGAGATATCCTTTCCTTTACCCTTTTCTACAACGCCACTTGTTTCCAGGAGTATTGATGCGAGCTCAATTGATTTTACTATAAGGCTGTTTGAGGTCTGCTTACCCTCCAGGGCCCTGAGTGCCTCCTGTGCCTCTATGGCTGGACCGACGGCCCTGCCCAATGGTTGACCACCGTATGTGATGGCACAGCTCGTCTCAATCCCAATCCTCGTACCAATCCTTATGAACCTCTCAGCAAGTCTCCTAGCCTCGCCCTCATTCTTTACCTTTGCATCCTCCCCCATTGGAATATCTATAAGCAGGGTACCTATACCTGTGGATCTCTTCTTTGCAAGCACTGATGATATTACCTGCGCCTGTGGATCCAGTCCAAGCGGCTGTTCCACCCTTATGATCTTATCATCAGCTGGGGCCAGATTCAGCGCTCCTCCCCAGACAAGAGCAGCACCCGTACCATCCACCACCTTCTTTATCTCTTCCATCGATAGATCTACCCTAGCAAGCACCTCCATTACGTCTGCCGTTCCTGCAGCACTGCTTATCGCCCTTGAGGAAGTCTTTGGTACCCTTAAACCTGCAGCGGCAAGGATAGGGACAGTGATTAAAGCGTATTTATTTCCTGGAACACCACCTATGCTGTGAACATCGTATACATCGTAATCAAACTTAATTGATTCTCCAGTGGAAACCATTGAATCTATCATATATGTAATTTCATCATCATCAAGATCCACTGTCTGTATGGCCGTCACATAACTTGCCAATTCTATATGTGAGAGATTTTCATCAACAATATCCTCAACAATAGCCCTTATTTCATCGGCGTTGAGCTTGTTGCCATAGACCTTTTTCTTTATGGCCTCAGTGGATTTCAATGGTGGAGCATTTGATACATCAACAACATCACCCTTCTTCAATCCAGAATCAGGAGAAACTATGGCCTCACCACTCTTTATAATTGTGGAGGATACTGAAGCAAAGAAGATCCTTTTAAAATTCTTTTTAGATAAAACCACCCTGAAACCCGGTTGTACTCCTAACTTCTTCGAATCATCCTCGTTTAGGATTATCTCCCTTTTTCCTGTTTTAATGTCAACCTCCCTTATGGTTAAAATCATCATAAAAAATTAATAATTTTCACTATAAAAATTTAGCCATTAACACATCATCCACATAATTACCCTCAATCTTGAACTGTTTTTTCCTTATTCCCTCTATCTCAAAACCCAACTTTTTATAGAGTTCTATTGCATTCACATTGGTTGAGAAAACCTCAAGGCATATCTTCTCTATACCCATCTCCCTAGCCCATTCGAAGGACATCTCCATCATTGCCCTACCAATACCCTGGTGTCTGAATCCCCTCCTGATGGCAATGCCCAGGAATGCCACATGCCTATTTTTTTGAAATGATTCCCTTGTTAATGTTAGAACTCCTATAACTTTATTATTATGGATGGCCACAAGAAAAAGTTCATTGAATTCGTCCCTGATCCTCATCTCAAGGAAAGCCTCATCCCCCAGATATCTTTCACCGAGCAGGTAGATACCCTCACTCATTACATCATTAAAACAATCTATTATTCCAGGTGCATCATCCGTTTCTGCCCTTCTAATCTCTACCATTCTTCCATCTTGAGTACTCAACAATCTTGTCAAGAGCATTTATTACCCTCCTTGCCGTTGTTATGACGGGCACACCCATCTCCTCAATTCTCCTGGATACATTTTTACTATATTCTCCTCCCGCAATTACTACAACTAACGTTTTATTCCAATTTCTTGAAAATAGATCGTAAAGTCTTTCAATATTCCTGTAAATGGGAGCATTTGGCACAACAAAATAGAGTATAAAGATATCAATATTTTCACCATCCTTTAGTATGTTCAGGGCTTTTTCATACCATTCAGGGGTGGCGGATCCTGTTAAATCGAGTGGATTAGAAATTATGCTAAAGTCAGGGAGGATCTTTTTCAGTTCCATTATCTGATCCTCCGTAAGTTCAGCCATTTTCAAATTTTTTGAAATCCCTATGGCATCGGCTGTGACTACGCATGGCCCTGCACCATTCGTAATCAATAGAATGCGCCCCTCTCTGGGTAACGGCTGTAGTGCAAGAATTTTAATTATATCAACCATATCCTCTATGTCATCAACATTGATCAAACCGCTTTGCCTGGAAGCACCCTCAAAAATAAGGTAGTTTTCGGCCATTGCACCTGTATGTGATCTGGCTGCTCTTGATCCCTCACTGCTCCTGCCCGCCTTCAGTATAACGATTGGTTTCCTTTTCGATATCTCCCTGGATTTTTCAAAGAATTTCCTGCCGTTTGAAAAACCCTCAATATATGCGGCTATCAACTTTGTTTCACCATCTTTAAAAAAGTATTCTAGCATATCATTCTCATCCACATCAATCTTGTTCCCGAATGATACGAATTTGCTCACACCAACATGAGATTCATCAAGAAGTTCGAGGAGTGTTACACCATATGTCCCTGATTGCGTCATGAATGAAACAGGACCCTGTGATGGTCTTCTCATGGCCTCCTTCGACTGGAAGAATGTATCAAACCTATCCTTTGATGAATAGACGCCAATGCAATTTGGTCCTATTATTCTCATTCCACAACTCCTTGCAATTTTCAAAACCTTATCTTCAAGCATCTTTCCCTCCTCTCCAAGCTCACCAAATCCTCCGGATATAATGATGGCACCCTTTACACCTTTCTTGCAACCATCAGAGATTGTATCCGGTATCTGTGTGGCGTTCAGGCTTATAATCATCAGATCTATAGGCTCATCTATATCCAATATACTTTTGTAGCATTTTAGGCCCATGATCTCATTCTCATTTGGGTTAACCGGAAATATTTTCACACCTGTTCCCATAAGAGAGTTCATTATCTCATAGCCAATCTTCCCCTTTTTTCCGGAGGCACCTATCACTGCAACTGTTGAAGGATTAAAGAAGAAATCCATATTACAATGATTGTAATTCAATATTTTACACTTTTCTTATACCTTTAGGGGAAAACATTTATTAATACAATCTTTTTATTCCTAGCACAAAATGTCGGGTGAGTCAGATGGATAAAACAAATCCTGAACTTATCTCCTTGATAAGGAGTCTTAAACAGAAATCAAAGGAGGAGAACGTGAACATCTGGCGAGACATTGCTGAGAGGTTAGAAAAACCGCTACGTGTCTGGCCAGAGGTAAATGTTAGTAGGATAGAGAGATATGCTAATGAGAATGATGTAATAATAGTACCTGGAAAGGTGCTTGGATCAGGTATGTTAAAGAAAAAGGTAACAGTATCTGCCTACAGGTTTTCACGTGAGGCAAAGGAAAAGATAGAAAATGCAGGCGGTAAAACACTCACCATAGAGGAATTGATGGCAATAAATCCGAAGGGTAAAGGTGTTAAAATAATAGGGTGAAGGATATGAAAATCATTGATGCTACTGATCATATTGTTGGAAGACTCTCATCGAAGGTTGCAAAAATGCTACTTGAAGGAGAAGAGGTAATAATTATCAATGCGGAGAAATCCGTAATAACTGGTAACAAGGAATTTATTTTCAAGGATTATCTTGAAAAGTGGCAGAGGGGGTCAGTTAGGAAGGGTCCCCATTACCCCAGGATGCCAGACAGGATATTGAGAAGAACAGTCCGTGGCATGCTTCCCTTTAAAACATCTCATGGTCGCGAGGCCTATAAGAGGCTGAGGGTATTCATAGGTGTACCAGATAATATTGACATTAAAAGTGCAGAAAAGATTGAGGATGCCATCTATAGGAGGGTAAGGAATAAGGTAACCCTAGGTGAGGTATCCAGATACCTTGGTGCAAAGTTTTGAGGTGATTGAATGAAGGTAGTAGTAGCAAGTGGAAAAAGGAAAACCGCTGTGGCAAGGGCTGTTGCAAGGGAAGGAAGTGGGAGGGTAAGGATAAATAAGGTGCCCCTCGAGATATATAAGCCTGAACTCCTTAGGACCATGATAATGGAACCTTTACTCCTGATAGGTGAGAAGGCAAAGCAGCTGGACATAGATGTTAATGTCAAGGGTGGGGGTATAGTGGGTCAGGCAGAGGCGAGCAGGACAGCCATTGCAAGAGCAATAAACCAATTCTTTGGTGATTCATCTATAGAGAAGATATTCAAGGAATATGACAGGACGCTCATCGTTAACGATGTTAGAAGAAAGCTTCCAAAGCTGCCCATGGGAAGGGGAGCTAGAGCAAAGAGGCAGAAATCATACAGGTGAATATTATGATAATACCAGTGAGGTGTTTTTCCTGCGGCAGGGTGATAGCAACGGACTATCTTAAATTCAGGGAGGAGGTGGAGAAGATAAAGAACTCTGAAAAGAGAAATCCAACGCCGGAGGAAATAAACAAGATATTCGATGATCTCGGTGTGAGGAGATATTGCTGCAGGAGGATGATAGTTTCACATATTGACCTCATAGATGAGGTAATTAATTTTGATTAAAGGGACCGTGGGGTAGCTTGGTCCATCCTACCAGCCTGGGGCGCTGGCGACCCGGATTCAAATTCCGGCGGTCCCATACTTTATAACCTGAAAATG
>PNIT01000075.1 GCA_002878135.1 Candidatus Aciduliprofundum sp. | reverse complement strand
GACAGGACTAAATGGCAACTACTCCCTCAAGATAGAATACGATCCATCAAGTACAATTACAACACCCGGCTATGCTACCGCTTCAGGTGATACGATAGTGATCTCACCAACAGCACCCTCAAGCACCCTACCACTCATCATTGGCGCCGCTGTTGCAGCAATAATAGTAATTGGAGCGCTTGCATTCTTCCTGAGGAAGAGGAAGTAAAACCTTAAAATTTTTTTACCATTTTTTTCCTGTTATTTTTTCATAGAGTTCCCTGTACAGTATGCTTGTCTTCTTTATCATATCCTCCGGGAGCGGTGGTATGGGTGGCTCTGGCAGACCCTTTTCCCTTGCCTCCATCAATCTTTGATGATATCCAATATTCCTGTAATACTGCCTTACGAATTCCTTGCTCAACTCTATAAAATTACCCTTTTCATACTCTCCAAGATCCCAGAACCTGTCCTCATCAGCTGTGCCAAATGTATCCACTAGGTATGGTACCCTTTCGCCATCAAGGGCAAGCTCCTTTTTACCATCCACATGAATGAGGCCCCTTGTCTTAACATCCCTGTTTATCCTCTCATCAACCTTTAAAATTATTTCCTTAATCTCATCAATCTCTTTTTTATCAAGGCCGGATATCTCCATTGCCTCATCAAGATCCAGATTCCTATCATGCTCCTCGAATTTTGTTGTTACCTCAAAGAATGGCTGCGGTAAAGGCTCACCATATTTTACATTCTTAATACCAAGATCCTCCTTTTTTATCTTTCCCTCGTTCAATCTATCATAAAGGGAACCTGCAATATAGTATCTCGTTATGAATTCAAGGGGTATGAGATAGTTCACCATATCCCTTTTACCCCTGTTGACAATGCTGAACCTTTTCACCCTCATCTTGTTGTTTCCTTCAAGTGCAATGAAGTGAGTCCTTATCCCCATACCCTCAGATACCTGGAACCAGTGTGCTGATGTCCTGCAAAGCGAGGCACCCTTATCGGGTATCTCAGATGGTATGATCTTGTCAAAAACAGATATGTTGTTTGTGAATTCAAAGAGTAATTCCTTATCGTTTATTGAGAATACCTTTTTTACCTTTCCTACCCTTATGAGCTCCATAAGAAAAAAAATTGAGAGGTTGTATAAAAACTATTCCCTCATTATGTTCACCGCAAGCGAAAGTGCGTTCATGAGATCGTCCACTGTTCTGTAGAAGCTTTTAAAGTTATTTGATTTTATCTCAAATATCAGATATTCACCCTCCAGTCTTGAATCAACATAGCCCCTGTTCTCTATCTCCAGTGATTTTAATATCTCCCTTGCATTCTCATTTTTTATCTTAATTACACATTGAAACATTGGTAAAAATAATCTCAAAATATATATTTAACTTTTGCATATAGGTAAGGGATCAATATGAGCAAGATTAAAGCGATCAATGATTCATCAGATATGGTGGCAATTTTTCACACCTCGGATACAGAAATAAAAAAGAATCTTTTTCTTGACCTCATAAAGGGATGGATGACCATAGAGGACATAGAAAAGAAATATGGCGGAGAGGGAAAGAAAGCACTTTTTTACCTTGAGAAAATAAAGCTGGTTGAAAGCCAGTGGACAGTAAAGGAGAATGGCCAGAGGACCACGTCATACAAAGCTCTATACGATACAGTGCAGATAAATCTCACCATGCCAATAATTGAACTCCCCGAGATAATAAGGATTGCCACCATGAGTGATGAGGAAATATATAAATACGAAGAATCCATATTAAAAATCATGGGGGATAAAAAATCAATATTCCTAGGTGATGTTCAGGCGGCATTAAATGTATCTCTAACATTCCTGAAGGGTATTGTGAAGAGGAGTTCCAAGTTTGAAATAAGGGGACATGATCTTGAGAGGGTGGAACTTTGAACGTATTTGAATACTTTTCAAGGATTGGAGGAGGATTTCTTGGACTTGTCTCTGGTATACTCATAGGTATAGCTGCAGTATCACTATACCTTATTTATCAGAATGGAATCCCCATCTATGGTTTCATCCTACCTGTAGCAACCTCCGCCCTGGGATCCTTTGTGATCTTTCTACCAAAGTATGCCAGGATCTCTGGAACAATTTCCACATTCATCTCAGGTATCCTGATAGTTTTGACAGGATTTTTAATATTCTTCTTTTTCAGCAATAGAATACTGGAACCCCTGATTGCCATGGAGGCGCTCGCATCAGTAATACTATCCATAATGACATTCTTTTCCATATTCTTTTTATTCCTCTCCCTTGGCTCCAGGTCAGTAAACCATACTGAAAAGCAGGAGACCAGGGAAAGGAAGATTGAAAAACCACCCATGGATAGGCTCTAAGGGTGTAATTGATGTCCCGAGTAGAAATTCTGAGGCTTGGGCACAGACCCCAGAGGGACAAGAGGGTAACAACCCATGTATGTCTTGTTGCAAGGGCATTTGGAGCGGATGAGGTAATAATCTCTACCAGGGATGAAAATATAGAGAAAACTGTAAATGATATTACATCAAGGTTTGGTGGTTCATTCAGCGTAAAATCTGGTGTTAACTGGAAAAAATACATTGAATCATTCAATGGTGTAAAGGTTCACCTTACCATGTATGGCATTCCCATACAGGATATAATTAATGAAATACCCAGGGACAGGGATATGCTTGTAATTGTTGGATCCGAGAAGGTTCCCGGGGAGGTTTACAGGATGGTGGATTTCAATGTTGCAATAACAAATCAACCACACAGTGAGGTGGCTGCACTTGCAATATTCCTTGACAGGTACTTCGGTGGTGAGGAATTGAAAAGGAAGTTCAGGGGCATAATGAGGGTGGTACCTTCAAGGGATGGTAAGAACGTGAAGGTTTTCACAAGGGAGGAATGCCTGAATTTAATGAGATCCCTGGGAGCTGAGGATAAGCTAATAAACCATAGCACTGCAGTTGCTGATTTTGCATTAAAGATTGGAAGGATGTGCAACGCAGATTTACCCCTTTTAGAATGCGGTGCAATACTCCATGATATTGGCAGGATAAGGGATAACAGTGTATCCCATGGCATCACCGGTGCAACAATACTGAGATCCATGGGATACCCTGAGGATCTCGTTAATATAGTTAAGAGGCATGTTGGAGGTGGAATAGATCAGGAGGAGGCGCAGAGGCTGGGTCTTCCTGAAACAGATCTAATGCCAGAGACAATAGAGGAAAAGATAGTTTGCCAGGCGGATAACCTTATATCTGGTACAAGGAAGATTAAGCTGGAGGATATACTTGATTATTACAGGAAAAAGGGTCTTAATAAGTCCGTGGAGAGGATAAGATACCTCCACAGGTACCTCTCCGATCTTATAGGTATGGATCTTGATGAGCTGTGATGCCCTATGGCAGGTAATGTATATGAGAGGGAATTGAGGAAGATACTGTCAGGAGAGAGGGAGTTCATAGAGAGGATGGTAAAAACATTCAGTGAGGAGGAGAGGTCCCTTTATCTAAAAATAACCGAGAGGCCATTTCTTGTATTGCGTGCCGCTGGATCATTCGGGATTGATATAATAGCCATAAGGGATGATTTCTCATTCCCCATAGAGGTGAAGAGTTCAATATACGAAGTATTCAGGTTTACAATGTCAAATGGAAGGGCTCAGGAACAGATAATATCACATATGGAGATAACATCCAGGGCTGGAATATTCCCGGTCTATGCTTACAGGCTGAAGAGGGTAAAGGGGGATCCGTGGAGGCTCTTTGCACCACCAGGTATGCAGGTAAGGGGGAACATGGCCCTCATATACAGGCTCTTACCAAAGCTTGAAACAACGGGTTCCGGAAATTACATAATGCACTGGAATATGGGATTTCCTCTCCATAAATTCATTGGCTACCTAAACAGGTAGCATGATAGATTATTTATACTGGTTGTTAATTCAAGTGAATAAAAATAAAAAGATGGTGATCCAAGTTGGCCAATGGATTATATACTGCTAAAAAGCTGAAGAAGTCGAGGCAGAGGCTAAGATGGAGTGATAGGTATTACAAGAAGAGGGTATTGAAGCTGAAGGAGAAGAGCGATCCCCTTGAGGGATCACCCCAGGCCAAGGGCATAGTGCTTGAAAAGATAGGTATTGAGGCAAAACAGCCTAACTCTGCAATAAGGAAGGCTGTGAAGGTGCAGCTCATAAAGAATGGTAAGGTTGTCACAGCCTTTGCACCGGGTGACGGTGCAATAAACTACATAGACGAGCACGATGAGGTAGTTATTGAGGGCATAGGGGGAAGGCTTGGAAGGTCAAAGGGTGATATACCCGGTGTGAGATACAAGGTGGTAAAGGTAAATGGAATATCATTGAAGGAGCTTGTTAAGGGAAGAAAGGAGAAGCCTGTGAGGTGATAATATGAAGATATACATCTTTGGTAAGTATGATCCAGAAGAGGTAGTTGTAAAGGATCCAAGCCTTGTAAAATATCTTAATTTAAAGCCCAGGTATGTATTACATACACATGGTGTACATGGGAGGAGGCACCTCGGTAAGAGGGAGATGAATGTTGTTGAAAGGCTTATCAACAATATGATGAGAACTGAGAAATATACCGGGAAAAAGCTCAGCGCCTACAGGGTAGTAATGAAATCCTTTGAAATCATAAATGAAAAAACTAAGAAGAATCCACTTCAGGTTCTTGTGAATGCGATTGAAAATGCCGCCCCCAGGGAAGAGGTAACAAGGCTTAAAATGGGTGGTGTCGCAGTACCAAAGGCAGTGGATGTTTCAGCATCAAGAAGGCTGGATCTTGCCCTGAGGAACATAGCACTGGGTGCCATGCAGTGCACATTCAGGAGTTCAAAGCCCATATACGAATGTCTGGCTGATGAAATAATAAAGGCCTCAAACTATGATATGTCCAGCTTTGCAATATCAAAGAAGGAAGAGGTGGAGAGGATAGCAGCCTCAGCAAGGTAAGGTGATTCAGGTGGGAAGGAAAGAGGATAACATTAGAAGGGCATCAAAAATCATGGATGATATTACCAAGATAAGGAACATAGGAACCATAGCACACATAGATCATGGTAAGACTACGCTAAGCGATAACCTGATAGCAGGAGCAGGAATGATGAGCGAGGAACTGGCAGGAAAACAGCTTGTCCTGGACTATGATGAACAGGAGCAGGCAAGGGGAATAACAATAAATGCAGCCGCAGCATCAATGGTCCATGAGGTGGATGGTACTGAGTACCTGATAAACCTCATAGACACTCCAGGCCATGTGGATTTCGGGGGTGACGTGACAAGGGCACTCAGAGCCCTTGATGGTGCAATCCTTGTGGTAGATTCAGTTGAGGGAGTGATGCCCCAGACTGAGACCGTAATAAGACAGGCAATGAAGGAAAGAGTGAGGCCCGTACTATTCATAAACAAGGTGGACAGGCTTATAAATGAGCTCAAGCTTAATGCAGAGGAAATGCAGAAGAGGTTTGCTAAGATAATAACTGACGTGAATAGATTAATAAGGCTCTATGCACCCCCCGAGTTCAAGGAATCATGGCAGGTCAAGGTGGAGAGCGGTACGGTGGCATTCGGTTCGGCATTCAACAAATGGGCACTGAGCGTAAGCTCGATGAAGAAGAATGGAATAACATTCAAGGATGTTTACGAATATCTCAAGAATGGTGACCAGAAGACATTGTCAAAGAGATCACCACTCCATCAGGTGGTACTTGATATGGTTGTCCACCATATACCAAACCCATCGGAGGCGCAGAAGTACAGGATACCACAGATATGGAAGGGTGACCTTAACTCAGATGTTGGTAAATCTCTTCTAAACGCAGATCCCAAGGGTCCAACAGTCATTATGGTAACGAAGATAATAGTTGATCAGCACGCTGGAGAGGTGGCCGTTGGCAGGGTTTATTCAGGTACTGTTAGGAAGGGTGATGAGCTCTACATATCTGATATGGGTGAAAGAACATACAGGGTGCAGCAGCTTGCAATGCTTGTTGGTCCAGATAGGATACCTGTGGATGAGATAAAGGCGGGAAACATAGCTGCCATGGTGGGTCTCAAGGACGCAATCGCAGGTTCAACAGTCTCATCCATTAAGGGTATTGAACCCTTCGAACCCATGAAGCACTATTCAGACCCTGTCGTTACCATGGCAATAGAGGCAAAGCACACTAAGGATCTCCCAAAACTAATAGAGGTATTGAGGCTCATAGCAAAGGCGGATCCATCAATACAGGTGGAGATAAATCAGGAAACAGGCGAGCACCTGATATCAGGTATGGGTGAATTACATCTAGAGGTAACACTCTACAGGATAATAAATGATTATAAGGTGGAGGTAGAAACATCAGAACCCCTTGTTGTATACAGGGAAACTGTTGATCATAAGGGGGGTCCGTTTGAAGGTAAATCACCAAACAAGCATAATAGGTTCTACATTGAGGTGGAACCCCTGGAGGAGAGCGTTATAAAGGGAATACTTTCTGGTGAAGTACAGCAGGGTGACAGGTTCAAGGATAAGAAGACACTTGCAAAGAAGCTGGAGGATCTAGGCATGGACAAGGAGGAGGCAAGGAGGGTAGAGGTGATAAAGGGCCCAAATGTACTTCTGGATATGACCTGGGGTATACAGTATCTCAATGAAACCATGGAGCTTGTGAAACAGGCGTTCATGGAGGCTGTGGATAAGGGTCCACTTGCAAACGAGAAGCTCTACGGTGTTAAGGTAAAGCTTGTTGATGCAAAGCTTCATGAGGACAGCATACACAGGGGTCCTGCACAGGTAATACCTGCGGTGAGGAATGCAATCTATGGTGCCATGTGCCAGGCAGAGAGAATACTTCTTGAACCAATACAGAATGTTTACCTAAATGTTCCAACCGAGGAGGTAGGTAATGTTACAAGGGAGCTGCAGCAGAGAAGGGGCGTAATACTTAGCATAGAACAGGAGGAATACCAGACAACAATAGTTGCAAAGGCTCCTGTTGCTGAACTATTTGGATTTGCATCCGCAATCAGGTCAGCCACAAGCGGTAGGGTACTCTGGTCAACAGAGAATGCAGGTTATGAAAGGGTACCAAGGGAACTCCAGGAACAGGTGGTAAGGAAGATAAGGGAGAGAAAGGGTCTGAAGCCGGAGCCGTACGACGAGGAATACTACTCAAGCCTCTGATTTTTTCCTTTTTTCATTCCAGAGGTTTTCAAAATTTTTTCTCACCATTTCCAAGGACTCATTAAAATCCCTTGTTCTTGTTAGGAAAGGTACCTTGTTGCTCCTTTCCCTTATGTTTATGAAGTTTGGGCCCATCCTGTAGGCAACAAGTACATCCACATCCCTGAGCAATCTTATTATTTCATTGAATTTATTTATATCCCCGTGGGAGTGCTCCTCAATCTTTGTGTTTTCCCTTCTTTCCACAAACACACAGTTACCATTCTCATCCAGGTCAAATATTAGGAAAAAGGATGAATCACCATAATGTCCATCATAGAGTAGATTTTCATCCTGCATGCCAACGGATATCCTCAGCTTTCTCATGGAATCACCCTTCTCATTTCATGCAAGGAAAACATGATTATTAATTTATTTAAAAAGGTGTTAATGGAGCATAAATTGTTTAAATTACAAAGATTGAAATAATATGATATCATGAAATGGGTAACAAGGGAGAAGGCAAAGGTGGACAGGATAGCCTGTCCCTGGCTTATAAAGAGATTCATAGACAGGGATGCCGAATTTTTATTCGTTCCCCCCTGACAAGGTGCTTGAGGTTGCGGATAGGGAGGATGCAATTCCATACGATGTTCCAGGTGTGGAGCTGGGTCATTACAGGGTGGATGGAAAGGAATACGTAAGCTTTGATGCAATAATTAGAAAATATGGTCTGAATGACCCTGCACTTCTAGAACTTGCAAGGATAGTAAGGTCCGCTGATGCAAAGGTGGAGGATCCTGCACCTGAGGGAGAGGGTCTAAGGGCAGCGGCAGAAGGCTTCAGACTTATATCAAGGGATGACTACGAGAACATGAGGTTACAGTTCCCTCTATATGATGCATTATATGAGTACTGCAGGAAAAAGGTATTGAAGGATTAATGCAGGAAGCAGGCAACCATATGGCCGTTGCCCACATCCTTCAGCTCAGGTTTCTTTGGTTCGTATAGTTTTATTCTAACACCTTCCCCTGAAAATTCAAAGCTCTCTATGCCATAGAATGCCCTTATGTTATTATTGATCTTCTCCTTCTCTATTACTCCCTTTATGCTCCCCGGGTTCTTAAGCTCTGAAAATTTCATAAGTATCTCAGTATCACTTATAATCTGTATTTCACTCAGAACGTTACCCTTTAGTTCCTCATTCCTCGTGGGATCCAAGACAAGCCTCAGGTATTCAACCAATTCATCTGAGGTCCATCCGCACTTCTCGAATGCAAATTTACACCTGGTATGAAATGAACATCCCTTGGGTGGATTCACTGGACTTGGTACCTCACCCTCCAGGTGAATCCTCATCCTCTTAGTTTTTGGGTCTGGAACTGGAACTGCAGATAATAGAGCCTGGGTGTAGGGGTGAAGTGGGTTCCTGAATATCTCCCTTGTCTCTGCAATCTCAACTATCTTGCCAAGGTACATAACCATTATCCTGTCCGCAATGTGCCTAACAACAAGTATGTGGTGGGAGATGAAGAGCATGGTGAGGTTGAACTCCTTCCTCAGATCCTCAAGGAGGTTCAATACCTGTGCCTGGACTGAAACATCAAGTGCGGAAGTGGGTTCATCAAGTACAACAAATTCTGGTTTAAGGGCAAGCGCCCTTGCAATTGCCACCCTCTGCCTCTGACCACCTGAAAGCTCGTGTGGGAACTTGTTCATAAATTCTGGGCCCAGACCCACCTCCTTCAGCAGTTCCTCCGCCCTCCTGTATGCTTCTTTACTTTCCCATCCAAAGGATCTCAGGGGCTCAGCTATTATGTCCTTTATCAGGTACCTGGGATCTAGAGATGAGTATGGATCCTGGAATACTATCTGCATATGCTTTCTTAGTTCCCTTACATCATTTTTGCCCATATGGAATATGGAGAATTTCTTCAACTCCTGTGCAGAGATTTTTTCATTGTTCCTGATCTTCTCAACAAGATCCTGTGGAGGCTTGTAATAAAGCTCACCGCCCGTTGGTTCTATGAGCCTGAGTATGAGTCTTCCAAGTGTCGTTTTTCCGCATCCAGATTCACCAACAAGTCCAACAACCTCACCCCTGTTTATGACAATGTCAACATCGTCAA
>PNIT01000012.1 GCA_002878135.1 Candidatus Aciduliprofundum sp. | reverse complement strand
ATCAATAATAATATATAACTTCTGGGTCCTATTGAATATAGTAGCAAAACGTATGAGGCAGTGGATTCCGCTGAAAGATTATCTATATTTTATGACAAGAGGAATGAAATTAGAAGATGAGGTGTATTTTGTAATGTTATGGAAAAAGATGCATAAACATCCACATCCAGAATAGAAAAAAATAAAGAATCGATTCGAGAATATTTTCAGTGTAGATGAAAATATGAATTTGAAATGGAGAATGGAGCAAAAGGATCATAAATTGAATAGATTATTGTAAATAATGGCAATTTTCAGGACTAAAAACTGGATGAAAAAACTATGATTTAAGATCCAAAATATAGTAAAAAGTGAAAATCTATGAAAAATAAGTGCTTGACAAAATATTCAAATTAGACATGCGGAGAGTCTGACATGCTCAGTGACCTGCACCTATCTCATTCCCTATATCATCCATTTCGAGCTCGTGCAGCTTTGCCTTTGTTGGTATACCATCCATGCTCCATCCCCTGGCCTGGTAGTATTCATCCAGCATGGATTCAAGCTCCTCCTTCCTCACAAGGGATCCCTTTGAAACGCCCTTCGGTATCGGGTCCTTCATCACCCTCTCAGGTAGATAATCATCCTTTCTCGTGAATCCTTCCCTCGCATTGAAGGCCTTTGCCATATTGTATGTTCTTTCTCCTATAATCATAAGTTCTGAGAGGGAGATATTAAAACCTGTGAAAGTTCTTATTGCATCTAAGAGATCCTCGGCATAGAATATGTTGCTGGTGAACTGGCATATGCCAAGATCATCATAGATCATCATAAGATCCTCGTGCATCTTCACCTCAAAACCCTTGCCCTTTGAACTGAACCTATCAACATTCTCAAACTTCCACCATTTACCTAAGAGCTCCGTTGTATAAATACTGGCAGTATTGTGGCATGCACCTCTGAATGCAACTGCCTCAGCTAGTGCCATGCCCTTTATTCCCCTTATATCGTATGCAGGTGGCT
>PNIT01000169.1 GCA_002878135.1 Candidatus Aciduliprofundum sp. | reverse complement strand
AAACGAAGAAAACAAAGAAAATGAATCAAGTGAAGAAGAGCATAAAGAAGTTAGAGGAATTATAAAAAGGAGAATGCTGATAAACGATGATTCATGGAAGGAATTCCGCATACCTCAAGCACAGGGGAATCCGTTCTATGACTATTCTCAGATGGGATCCTCATTTTTCATGGATGTATCGAACTGGGATGTGCATTCATTAATGAAAGAACTGGAGATGTTTGATCCTGAACTGAAAAATGATCTGTACTACAGGCACAAGGTAGAGCTTTTTATGAAGATCAATGACAGGGATTACAGGTATCCCAGGGTATCGCAAAAGGAAATGCTCAGGCCTGAAGAAATACTCGCAATTCAGCTGAATCCAGCAGAGATAGAGAGGGATGTGGAGGATGAAGAAGAGAAGGAGGGAGAAAAATGACCAATGGACCCCCGCCAATCGATGATATCCTGAAATCCCTGAACTGGGAGCTTACGGAGGCTTTTACGCAGAAGGGCTTTACGAGGGAAAGGGCGGATAAAATCATGAAGGACCTTATGAAAATGATCTCAGCATTGAGGCCATATTTCGCAAGAGACAACCCGAACGATATAGCATGGATCGGGGATTATGCAAAAATATTCAACGAAATAGGGGAGATTGAAAAGATCATGGACGAGGGGGAATACCTCAGGAGGATACTGAACGCTGAAATGAAACTATACAGCCTTGTCCAGCATAAATACCAGGAGGTTTTCCCTGTTGTAAGTGAGTATGTGGGTAGCGAGGTCTACCCATCCCTGTTCCCAGATTCATACGATATCTCAGAGATGAGCAATGATGAGATAAACAGTTTAATAGAAAAACTGATAGATGAGATGAATGAGGAAACATCACAAAAACTGCATAATTTTGTTGTGAACGCAATAAAGAGGGATATCTACAACAATAAGAATGACATAATATTTTTCATAGGTCCTCCTGGGTCTGGGAAATCATACGGAGCATTATCCCTTGCAAGTTCCGT
>PNIT01000015.1 GCA_002878135.1 Candidatus Aciduliprofundum sp. | reverse complement strand
TATATTACTATAGTTTTGCGTTTTTGAAAAAAGTTTAATATTATTATAATATTACTATATTTAATGATAGAAATCCCCATTTATCAGGGCCCCGACATATTTAATTCATTGATAGATGAATTCAAGCCATATTTCAAGAGTTACAGAGGTTTTAAACAGTTCAAAAATCTTGCAAATGCTATGGTAATAAGTGATTCAAGATCCGTTGCACATTTAAATGGCATAAACATAGACCATACGAATCAATCAAATCTAAACATGTTCAGATCCAATTATGATAAAGATGGCATGTTCAATAAGGTATGTGAAATAGTAAACAGTGTAGAGGAAGATACTGTTCTAGTAATAGATGATACAATCATAGAGAGGAGCGGTAAAAAGATAGAGGGTGCGGACTGGTTTTTTGACCATAGTAAAGGTAGGAATGTTTACGGCATTCAAGCGGTAACAACAGTTGCCTCTGGCAACAGAGGCATATATCCAATGTTATGGCAGCAATACGTAAGAAAGGGGAAGTCAGAAAATTTCAGGAGCAAAATAGAGATGCAAAAATATGCAATAGATAGATGCGTGGAAGGAGGGCTTAAATTCTCAATAGTGGTAATGGATTCCTGGTACTTTGATAATAGCCTTGTAAAATTCATTGAATCCAAAGGAAAGTACTGGATAGCCGAATCAAAGACAAACAGGTTAGTTCTTTACAACAATAAATGGATAAAAATAGTGGATCTGGTAAAAAACACTAAAGTAAGGGATATGGAATCATACAAGATAGATGGAAAGACCTATCAGGTAAAGAGCTATATGGTGGAAATGAAGGGTCCTGGCAAAGTAAATGTGGTAATAAGTCTGGGGATAAACTTCACAAAGATTCTGGTGACAAACAATCTAAGCTGGCTACCGAAAAAGGTCATCGAGATATATCTCAGGAGGTGGGATATTGAGGTAAATCACAGGGAGATGAAAGGGAACGGGTTAAAGAGAGCCTGGCTAAGGGTGAGATGTGG
>PNIT01000108.1 GCA_002878135.1 Candidatus Aciduliprofundum sp. | reverse complement strand
GCGAGGGAGGAAGTACCTGGAAGAAGGGGATACCCTGGCTACATGTACACTGATCTTGCAACATTATATGAAAGGGCTGGAAAAATTAAGGGCAAAAAGGGTTCTGTTACCCAATTTCCTATACTTACCATGCCAGGTGATGATATAACACATCCAATACCAGATTTAACAGGATATATTACAGAAGGTCAGATAGTACTATCAAGGGAACTGTTTCACAAGGGGGTTTATCCACCAATAGATGTTTTAATGAGCCTTTCAAGGTTAATGAACCAGGGCATTGGCAAAGGAAAAACAAGGGATGATCACAGAGGTGTGGCAGATCAGTTATATTCATCTTACGCAAGGGGTAGGGATTTAAGAAGCCTGAGCGCAATTGTCGGTGAAGGAGCTTTAACACCATAAGATAGGTTATTCTTAAAATTCGCAGATATATTTGAAAAGAATTTCATTGGCCAAGGCAAAGATGAGGATAGATCAATCACTGATACTTTAGATCTTGGTTGGAAACTTTTATCAAATATACCTGAAAGTGAATTAAAGAGAGTTAAACGCGAACATATTGAAAAATACGGAAGGAGGTTTAGAACTGAGGATGGCTCTTCAGAACATTAAACCAACAAGGATGGAATTGCTTAAACTTAAAAAAAGAATCATCCTTGCTAGAAGAGGTCTTGAACTGTTAAAGCTCAAGAGGGCAGCTCTTGTGATGGAATTCTTAAAATTAATAAAGAAATCTAAGAATTTAAGGGAAGAATTGCAAAGGGCATCTGAAAGAGCCTATGAAACAATAAAAATAGCTGAAATTTATCATGGAACTGTAGGTTTAGAAAGCGCTTCAATGATGGTTAGAAAAATGTCCGGTATATCATTAAAAACAAGAAATGTTATGGGTATAAGGATTCCAGAACTTGGAAGAACTTCATTTGAAAATATAATAGATACAAAATATAGATTAATCGGGCTTTCTGCTAAAATAGATCAGGTAATAAAGGATTTTGAACATTACCACAA
>PNIT01000067.1 GCA_002878135.1 Candidatus Aciduliprofundum sp. | reverse complement strand
CGATTGCACTTTCGTACTGGTCAATATCGCTTCCTGTTGCTGCCCTGATCCAGCTGCTCAATGTTCCAAGGTCTATGTTCACGTTCTTACTATTCCACGCATTTCTCATTAAATTATCTAAAAGTGCCATTTAGGTCACCTCAAATACTCTTTACCAAAAAGTATATATATTATTTTAGTATAATAATAAACGGAGGTTACATATGGCACCCATGATACCAAACAAAAAAGATTATACGCTCGTAATACACTGCAATTACGATACTTATCTCCAGTTCATTAATACATACTTGAAGGCAAAGAGAATAAAAAAATTCAAGAACCACGAACAGTTTCTCCTGTCCATGTTACACCTGTATGAAAATGCAATGGTTTCGGAGAGGCTGAGACCATGAAAATAGGAACAGAACTTACCATTCACATAAACATACTCACCTTCATTGGCGGGACTGGTTTTGTCTTACTGCTCAGGGGTGAAATACTCATAGGATCCATTATGCTGCTGGCAAGCGGAATATATGGCAACATATTTGCTAGGCATATCTCAAAAAAGGTAATGAAAACTCTGCTCAAAAAATGAGTTGGAGGAATTTTATTATTATTTCTGCATCTCTGGGATAGAGTCTTCTGATCTCTTCCATTATTTCATTGCGTTTTTCTGCAGGTGCGCTCTCCCAGTCAGCAAATGCACTTTTTATATTCTCTATCATTTCTTCCCTTGATTTGTTGAAGGCATCAAAGGATGCTTTTGCGAACTTGTTCCTGACCTCTTCCTGCTTTGGTGTGGGATTTTTTACTGTATATGGTAATCTCCTTGCATATATTGTCCCGTACTTGTTTCTGCAGAATTGAACCTCGACTTCTTCACCGTTTTCAAGTTTGATTTTAAATTTCATAGCAATTTACCATACTTCCCTATCCTTTCCTCTTCTATTGTATTTAAAGCATATATCCAGTACAGTGTTGCCGTTTTCCCCGGCTTTGGTCTGGTAATCCTGCCCAGCCTCTGAATCATATATCT
>PNIT01000098.1 GCA_002878135.1 Candidatus Aciduliprofundum sp. | reverse complement strand
ATCGTTGCGGTTCAATGAAACTCCGCTCACGGGTGGAGCAGGAGACCAGCAACAAGCTCCGAAGCTTTAGCGAGGAGTAGCTGACTCATCTGAGAGACTGTATTGATGTGTCCACGTAGGATGATACCATAGCCAGGAGCTGCATCACCCTGTATCCTTCACCTATTTCACCTGTCACATACTTGAGTGTGTATGTATCAACCCTTTCTATGCCCGGTATGAGCTCTCCAGCATCAGCGAACTCACTTTCCCTCATTACGAATTCAAAAACAAGCCTGTTGGGTACAGGTATTGCCTTGATCTTACCTTCCTTGAAATTTTTTAAGGAATTCTCAAGAGCTCTGCCAAGTTGCTCCTCCACCCTTGAAATGGGTATCATTGATGCAGATGCCCTTGATATTGACATTTTTGTAACAACATATTCCGTTGATGGTGAAATCTCCTTGACATCTTCACCTAGCCTGTCATCACCGGCCACAAGTATTACAGGAACATTCTTTTCCGATGCATATAGGGCATTTATGTAGAATTCACTTGCCTTCCTTCCATTCACCCTCACCTGGCTGAATGAAAGGCCACTGTATGTGTGGTCAAGTATGGAGTGCATGGTCCCTGCAGGCGAATGGTATCCAAGGAAGATTGCAAAATCATAACCCTCCTCAATACCGTATACCATGGAAACGGGCCTCAGGGATCCCCTGATAAGATTAACATAGTCGGGAAGCTTCTCATAGTATATGTTACCCATGTACCAGTGTGAATCTGCCACCGTTATGGATTCAACACCATTGGCATGGAGCTTCTCACATGCAAGAAGGGTTATCCTCGTCACAATGTCCCTTCCCTCGCTGTGCAGGAATGCCTTTGGTGCTGTCTGAGCCACATGGTATATGCCCGGCATACCCTCCATATCAACAGATATATATGCTTTCATAGTATGATCATGCTTTAACATGAATTTATCTTTTGTTGTTTGCATAACACGAAAAAATAAATAATCCCATTACAATGCAAGGAGCATGATT
>PNIT01000166.1 GCA_002878135.1 Candidatus Aciduliprofundum sp. | reverse complement strand
AAATAACTCACCAGAAAGGTCATTGAATTTAATTTAATAAGTTTTTTTCTTTTTTCAATTCTTTTAAAAAAATTCTAAAAGAAGATGAATTTTTCTAAACCCAGATCTATCAACCTTTGTTTATCCGGAAAACCTGTCTGTCTGTTCCAACCCATGGCATCATAATATTCTCCCACAAGGGAATCAACATCAATTGTAATTCCCTTGAGTGGACCATCTACCTGAGGTGGAATTCCCGCAGCCCTTTTAGGAAGTTTCAGATCATCCACCTTTATACCTTCCCTGAGGTTGAAAAGATGCCTAAGCTGCTGTATCCTTTCACCTGTCTTCAGGAGTTCTTCAGAGGTAACATCCCATCCAGTTACTGCGTTTATTATATCAGGGTAAGGTAAGGGGGAGAATGTATCTGAAAATATGCAAAATCCCAATGCATTTTCTACCTGGGTCTGATTACTTATGATTGCTTGATACATTCCTTTACCCTTATATGTATATTTTTCAATTTTCTCAAAATTAAAATCGATTGGAAATACAGGAACTGGTTTATGACCCTCTGAAAAGCCTATGCCACCTGCAGTATGTCTTCCAGGTGTAGGATCCGCCACATATGTTGTTGCAAGACTGGGAAGATACTTTGGATCATGGGCTGGAAGCTCCTGGCCATGTACATGTATGGCTATTTCCTCTGGTGCACCAAGGGTCTCTGCAGCCTTTTTTACACCCTTGTTCAATATTCTTGCTATACCCTCATTCTTTAATAGAAAATGCACCATCTTTACCAGTGCATCCCCATCCCCCCATTTTAGTTCAAAACCTAGGTCCTCCTTCTTTATTATACCAAGCTCATAGCATTCCATCGCAAAGGCAACCACTGCACCCAGGGAGATAACATCATATCCATGCCTATTGGCGAGCTCAAATGAATATTCTATTGAATCTAAATCACCGTTTAAAAGTAAGCCTCCAAACATTCCTGCACCTTCGTATTCTAGCCTGTGACCATTGATCTCCCCATATTTTGTTTCCTTTTTTATTATTGCACCACAGGCAACAGGACAGGAGGCACATCCATAGCTTCTTACATTACTCTTTATTACCTCCTCCCCACTTATGGCCTTTGCCTTATCCTCTCCAAAATCTATTATACCTATTCCTTTCCAATTTTTAATTGGTGTGTCGCCAGATAGATGCGAATACTCATTTCCTCCAACTGTTCCATATCTATGCCATCTCTCTGCTGCCTTGTTTTTATTCGGGTTCATTTTTTCTAGGAGTAATTTATTTAATTCTATGAGTTTCTTCCTGTCATATATATTTATTTCCTTTTTACCCAGGGCTACCAAGGCCTTTAACCTTTTTGAACCCATCACTGCACCAAGTCCCGATCTTCCTAGTGCCCTACCCCTATCGGTGATTATTGAAGATATTAATGAAACGTTCTCACCCGCCTCACCTATGACAAGCACCTGTGATCCCCTGTATCTTTCTCTGAGATAATTTTCTGCTTCAAGTGCACTCCTGCCCCAGATTTCAGATGCGCTAAGAATTTCAACATCTTTCCCAATCAAAATATAAACAGGATCCCTGGAAATGCCCTTTATAAATACACCATCATAACCTGTTCTTTTAAGTTCAGGGCCTATGTATCCCCCCACATTTGAATCACCCCACGTACCAGTAAGGGGGGACTTGGATGCAGCCATCATCCTGCCGGCCATAGGAACTCCTGTACCGTTGAGAAAACCTGGAAGAAAAGAGAGATAGTTGGATCCGTCCAATGGGTTCACTCCCACGGGCTGATTTTTATATATATACCATACACCTAGTCCATAGCCCCCTAGAAATTTTCTGTAAATATCATCATCTACATCAATCTCTTTGATCTTCCCTGAGGAAAGATCTATGTCAAGAACCTTTCCAAAATATCCAAACATAGGTATTAAGTATAATTTATAGGATAAAATTTTTACCTTTGTTTTCAATATTTTTGAACATGGACATTTTGCATATCTCTGGAGATACATATATCCTCCCAGGTGCTACCTCAATTGGTATTTATTTGATTGATAGTAATGCATATATTATTGACACAGGTATAGATGAGAATCAGATTAGGAAGGTATACAATTATCTAAATGAGAAGGGGATATCAATAAAGGGAGTAATTAATACACATTGTCACGCTGATCACACCGGTGGAAATAGATTCCTTGAAAAAAAGGGTGTGAGGGATTTCTATTCAAGTAATATTGAGGGATTCTTTATCAGATATCCTTCAATGATCACAGCCTTCATGTTTGGATCCTTACCTCCAAAATTTATGAGAATAAAGATGCTAATACCTGAAGCAATAGAGAGCACAGTAAGATATGATATACCAGAATTTCTTAGGAGGATTGATCTTCCTGGTCACTCCTGGGGCATGTTTGGTATAATGACGCCAGATAACGTTTTTTTCTCTGCGGATGGCATATATTCTGAGGATATCGTTGAAAAGCATCCACTTCTTTTCCATGTGAACACGGAGGAATTTTTGGAAACAATGAAAAAATTGGAGAGCATAAATGCTGATTTCTTTGTACTATCACACGGTGGTCTTAGGAAGGGTATATCTGCTACAGTTGAAAAAAATATAAAATCTGTTGAGAATGCATTATCAAGGATCCTTGATCTACTACCAGGAACACAGGATAAAATATATTCAGAAATATTAAATGAGATAGGTATAGCCAAGGAATGGGAATACTACCTAAACAGGGTTCCATTCAACTCCTTAATCACCTATTTACTGTCAAAAGATAGAATAAGGGTTTCTCTGAGGGAAAATTTCATCCATTTGGAGAAAATATGATTTAAATTAAATGAACATCTCAATACCTGATCTAAGAATGGAAATTAAAATAATTGGATAAATATTCATTAAATTTTTATTTAAAATCAACCTTCTCGCTACAAGAGATGGATGATCTATATCACCATATTTGTTTATTTCATCTATCACACTTCTATGGCCGATGGACAAAATTACTTTCTCAATTTCCTTGTCTCTCAGGGAGGAAAATATCTTGTGAATAATGTAATCCCTTCTGAGTTCCCTTAGTGCTTCTGACAATCCCTTCTCATATGATTTACCATTGATAATGGAATCTGATAAAATCTCACTCCCTAGCAGACCGTAGTAAAGACCACCCCCAGATGTGGCCTTTACAAGAAGGGCTGCATCACCTGTTAGATAGATCCTATCCCTTGAATGTTTTCGTAGGATTCCTATGGGTATCTGGCCACCAATTAATCTTCTTTGCTCCAAACCACCAAATCTATCCTTCGTGAGGTACTTTAACCTCAACAATGGCTTATTATCATAGGTAGCAAGACCAACAAGCATATCATCCTCTCTAGGAACAGCCCATGCAAAAAAACCTGATGAGTACCTCCTGTCAAGAAAGATATTCACATATTCATCCTCAATTTCTTTCTTCATTATTGCCTGAATCCCATTTAATAAGATTGTTTTTGAATTTGATACATAACCCCTTATGGAACTTCTTGGACCATCAGCAGCTATTAATATATCTGAGGAAAATTCACCCCTGTTAGTTCTGATCATAAAATTACTACCGAATTTTATCTCCTTTACCCTGGTGTCAAGGTTTACCCTGTCACCAATCTCATCAAAAAAATTTTTTTCAAAAGAGACCCTATCTATTACATAGGCGGCTACATCCTTCTTTTCGATGGTAAAATATCTTTCACCATGAAAGATCTTTGCTCCCCTTATCTTGTTCAATACAACATCCTTTTTTGATCTTTTAATAACATCTTGGGTAACGAGACCTGTACAATGTTCAGGTAAGCCAACCACCTTATGTTCTTCAAATATATCTACTTCAAATCTTTTTGATAAGAGTATACCTGCATACAGACCTGAGGGCCCTGCACCCACTATACCTATCTTCATCAATCATAACCTCAGCATCTCTTTTTCCTTTTCATTTTTTCCAAGCATTGGAATACCTACATTTGTTATTATGGCAAGTATTCTTATCCTATTACCTAATGATGTGTCAATGAGGATTCCAGGTGTTATGCTTTCATTACTTCCTAAAAGAACTGAGATGCCCCCAACAATTTTTTTTATGAACATCTCAAGTGAAGGTTCTTCACCCATCATAATAAATACTATGGCGGATGTTGATTTTGATAGGTTAACCTCCATAAGAGAATTATAAATCAGTCCCCTTATCGTATCATCAAGCGTATCAATTGTCCCCTCGTTGTAGAGTATGGTTGAATAACCTCCTTCAAGAAGAAGCTTCCTCACCTCAGAAAAGCTTATGTGGAAATTTGATGCGTTGTAAAGCATTTCATGGAATGAGAAAACAATCCAGAATATCAACTGATCCATGGTGGCAAAGGCCTTTTCTATAGGTAAATATCTTGGAGTGATCTTTAAAAGTCTGTTGTTATCAAGAACTATCAATGTTTTAGAAATCTTTGATAGTTCCCTTACACCCTCTATGGCCCTCCTGTACCTACTTCCCTCAGCCCTGAATGGTATTGTTACTATGTTCACCACAAGGGCACCAGTCTCTAATGCCATCTTTGTTATTTCCATTGTAGCGCCAGTTCCTGTTCCTCCACCGAATCCTGATATTATGAATATTATTCCAAAACCCTTCAGGCTATTCTTTATATCCTCCCTTGCCCTGAAGGCAGCTGAGGCACCTATCTCCGGAACACCTCCCGTTCCATTAGGTATGTTAAGGTATATTTTTTTATCTGATTTTATTGAGTTAAGATGGCTCATGTCCGTATTTATTGCTATGGTGTAGAATCTACCCTCAGCAAAATTGAATATCCTATTTATTGTGTTTGTACCAGCCCCGCCAACACCAACAACGCATATCTCCTTCTGATCCTTTATATTCATCATTTTAACTTTTCTTCTTCCTTGAGCTTTTCCCTCAATAATTCTTTT
Source organism: Candidatus Aciduliprofundum sp. (assembly GCA_002878135.1). Taxonomy (GTDB): domain Archaea; phylum Thermoplasmatota; class Thermoplasmata; order Thermoplasmatales; family ARK-15; genus ARK-15. The sequence goes on along the minus strand of PNIT01000166.1, from coordinate 4,809 downwards.
ACTCTCCTGTTCACATAATCCCTGACAGCCATCCTAATAAGATCCTCCTTGTTGACAGCATCACCACTTTCAATAAGTATCTCTATATTATCTATTACCGTTTTTGGTAGCTCTACAGGTATTTTGGATACATTTGGAGGTGTGAATCTTGATTTTATAAATTCCTGTATGGCTGCCCTTATCACCTCAGACATATTTTTAAATTCACCCTTTTTAACAAGTTCATCCAATTTTTTATATGCATCGCCAGATATTCTTATTGTAATCCTTACAGATTCCAGTATGTCTTCATTATCTGACATTTTAAACACCTTTTTCAAATTATGTCTGACATATTTAAGATATTAATGCCTATTATAAATATTTTATCTATTATTTACCTAATTATTGGTAGTAATTAAAAATTACAAAAAATTTATTAGTTGAATCACTTTCCATATTTTTATCAAAATGGTGATATAACATGGCAAGAAATATAGTTGTTGAGGATCTAAAAAGCCTTGCTGTGATGGATAGGGAGATTGAGATAGTTGAAAGGAAGGGTCTCGGCCATCCGGATAGTGTTGCTGATGGTATAGCAGAATCTGTTAGCAGGGCCCTGAGCAAATATTATGTTGAGCATTATGGAAGGATACTCCACCACAATACAGATGAAACACAGGTGGTCGGTGGTCAGGCAGCCCCAAGGTTTGGTGGTGGAGTGATGCTTGAGCCAATTTATATTCTACTCGTGGGCAGGGCAACAACAAAGGTGAATGGTGAGAGGGGTGAGGAAAGGATTCCTTACAGGACCATTGCTGTATCCGCTGCAAGGGAATACCTTAAGAAGAATTTCAGAAATTTGAATACTGAGGAGGATGTCCTAATAGACTGCAGGATAGGTCAGGGTTCTCAGGATCTCCGTGAACTCTATGACCCGTCGAAACTACTTGCAAATGATACATCCTTCGGTGTAGGTTTTGCACCCTTTACAGATACAGAGAAGCTCACCTATGAAACTGAGAGATATCTCAATGGAGAACTGCGCCAGAAATATAAGGAGATTGGAGAGGACATAAAGGTGATGGGTTTCAGGCAGGGAAAGACAATTAATCTGACCATAGCTCAGGCATTTGTAGATAAGTACATCCCTGATAAATCACATTACCTTAATATTAAGGAGGAATTGAAGGAGAGGATACTCGATCATTCCCGAAAGTTCACGGACAAAGATGTAAAGGTATACATCAACACCGCAGATAACCCGGATAGAAATCTTTTCTACCTAACAGTGACAGGTCTTTCCTTCGAAAATGGTGATGATGGTTCAGTTGGCAGGGGAAACAGGGTAAACGGTCTGATTACACCCTATAGACCTATGAGCATGGAGGCCGCAGCGGGTAAAAATCCAGTGACACATGTTGGAAAACTATACAACATACTTGCATTCAGAATTGCAAATGATATATATAATGCAGCACAGGGGGATGTAAAGGAGGTACACGTTAGGATCGTTAGCCAGATAGGTAGAAAGATAGATGATCCCCACGTGGCAAGCATACAGGTTATACCATCCTCAGGCGTTAACATTGGTAGGTATGAAAGTCTATTCAAGGATATCACTGACAAACACCTTGCATCCATAACAAAGCTAAAGGATGAGATTCTGGAGGGAAAGGTGCAGGTATTCTAAGATTCAAGCATCTTCCACATTATATAGGCACTCTCGCCATTCGAATAATAGTTATTTACCATATTTATTATTATAAAACCATTTTTTTCATAAAAGATGATTGCATTCTTATTGCTTATTCTTACCTCAAGCCTTATAGCTTTTATGCCATGGTACCTGCATATCTCTTCAAACCTCCTTAGTAAAAGTGTTCCTATACCTCTGTTCTGGAGATGATTGACAACGGAGAACATTAGGATCCTTGCCTCATATACTGACTGTCTGGAGGATGCAATAAATCCAACAATCTCATTCCTGTATTCAGCCACTATAAAACCATCAGGCCAAGAATTATATATGGTATAAAATATATCTATTGAATAATTTTCTGTTAGTGTTTCTGTTGCAATCCTGATCACCTTTGGTATTTCATCCTGCCTAATCCTCCTAATGTATACCTCAGCAGGTTCAATCTTACCAGGCCACATTTCCCATAATGATAGAAAATAAAGGATATATATTTTTAGGATGGAACTCAACTTCAAAAAAAATTAGATTGGAAAATCATCTGAAAATGATAATCTGAAGATTTGGATATAAGATTGCAATATTCAGGTTAAATAATGATATCACAGAGAATCAAAAAAGGTAAAATTATTTATTGTGAAAGTAATAGGGCGATAGAGTGTGAAAGATGTTAGGAAGAAAATCTCTACTGCTCACATTTCAGAACATCATAACGGGGATTATAGGTTATGTAGGGCTCCTCTTCATACTTAGATACAGTGGACTGCAGCCATACGGTATTCTCACCTTTTCACTTTCATTCGTGGGTCTATTCTCTTTTATCCTTGATATGGGTTTTTCATCGGCGAACATAAAGAGGATCTCAGAAGGAATGGATTTCGAGAGGGCAATCACTACCTATTTCATAATCAAGGTGATACTTGCATTCATATTTGTATTAATTGTAATTTTTTCCATTGAATTTTGGGAGGTATTTTTACATGGAAGTTTCAGAACAGTTTATGAAAAATATGACTTCTATATTTTAATATTCTATTATATTTTTCAAAGTTTTGTTGGTTATTATCAATCAATTTTCAATGCGAAAACATATGCTGCTATAATGAGTATACCACCATTCATAGAGGCCGTTATAAGGAATGGACTTCTAATTCTTTCCACAGTATTCATTTTAAGGTACATGCAGAGCCCAGATCAATTTTCTACTGTAATGGCAATTATATGGGTGTTCTCATACGCAATATATCTCATAGCATTCACGCCATTTGCAAGGGGATGGAGGTTCAAAAGGCCTACAAGAGAGGATTTTAAGAAATATTATACCTTTGCCATCCCTGTTTCAATATCAGCCATACTTGGTTCACTTTCAGCAAATATAAGCATAATTATAATTGAAAGCTTTTTTGGATCTTATTATGTAGGTGCTTACGGTAGTATACTAAAAATAGTTTCATATGTCACCGTAATCTCATCCTCACTTGGGTCACTCATACTGCCTACCCTCTCTTTTCTTCATTCCAACGGCAGGGAGAAGGAATACAGGGATACAATAGTACAGTATGAAAGATATATTTCTTTAATTGTACTTCCACTCATCATTTTCATGATAGTATTTTCGAAACAGGTACTGAACTTATGGACATCCCTGTTAATACCATTTTCATCTACGCTCATCGTACTTTCAATTATAGTTTATATCAATGGAATAAATTCTTCCTATGGAAACCATTTCAATGCAATAGGTAATCCTAAATACCTAATGTACCTGGGTTTCATTTCAACATCTCTAATTATAGTATTTGATATTATACTTATACCTAGGAATTTTTTTGGAATTAACCTCTTCGGATTGAATGTTCTTGGAGCGGCCATAGCCTCCCTCATATCCTCAACTGTGGTATTTTTCATAGTTAGGGTTAAGGTGGGAAGGACTTTGGGTGTATATGTTGATAGATCATTACCTAGACAGATATTAGTATCAGTAATCACAGGTTTCATCATATTCTACATTAGTTCCCTTGAGATATTTCCCCTTTTGCAGTGGTGGGCACTCGCGGTATGGCTGATATTCATTTATATAATATTTTTTATACTCCTATTCATAACAAAATCTCTCAGCAAGGAGGATCTAAACCTGATTGTTGAGGCCGTGAATCCAAGGAAGATGATAAAATATATAATAGAGGAGATAAAAAATAAATGATTTATTGCTGTTTTGCGATAGTCTGCCTTCCCTTTCTCATAACATGTGCACCGAATATTATTGCAAGAAAGAATCCTTCACTCGCAATAAATGTCATTGTAGTAATATTTGCAAGTGTATAAATTATTGCCATATTACTGATGGTTGAATAATACTCATTCTGTGTCATTATCCTTGGAGCAAGTATAATTATATATACACTTTTATTTTCCATTGTAATATTTGTTTCATATATACCTTTGGTAAAATTTTGAACATTTACTGTAAATGTTGTTATATAGGTTCCATTCAAATATTTAGATGTTGAATTCATAGATAGAAAAGAATAATAGTTTCCCGTCGTATTATTTTCCTTCAATATAACAAGTTGTGAAGTTATGTTTTTTGTTGTATAAATAGTTACATTGTAATATTTTTCTGGGAATGCATTGAACTTAACGTTGCTCACAACACTCTGACCCTGAGGGTAAACGTGGTATTGATCATAGAATGTATTGAATGAATTATTTATAATGGGGTAGAATGCAATTGATATGAGTGATACTATTAATATTGCTATGGTCCCTAGTTTCGCCCTCTTCTTTGTTTGCCATATACCTGTTCTGTGAAATACATAGAAGATAACTATCGGATAAAGTAAAAGGAGAGATCCAAGTAGATATATACCTGCAAAAAGAAAAGCTACGCCAATTATAACCAGGTAACCTACTATTTTCCAGTCCCTTTTTTCCATTTTTACCAAACCTTTAAATTATTATTGGCTAATAAATTTTTGTGATATCGTTTGTATTATAATTTTATAGAAAAGTTAGGAGCTTGAGGGAAGCAGTAAAACTTCGACCTTCAGGGGGGAGATGCGTGCACTTACCACAATAAAAAGATTACAAATGAATAATGTTCAGAACCATTAAACTGAAGCTTCCATATG
>PNIT01000019.1 GCA_002878135.1 Candidatus Aciduliprofundum sp. | reverse complement strand
CAAAAGATGATAAAATGTTTTAAGGATTTTCTCCTCTTAACATTTCATCACACTTAATTTTTTAAAAAAATTTATATTTAAAGATCATTAGTGGATAGTATGAAAAAGGGAATTCAAATTACTAGAGTTCATATAAAATGTCCAATATTTAGGTTTTTCAACGAAAGATATTTGAGAAAAACAAAATTAAAACTAAAATAACAGATTATTTTAAATTTTTTTTTAAACATTTTTTATTTGAGTTTTAATTAAAAAAAAATTCAAGCAAATTCATCCGGTACTTTACGCCCCGGCTGGGATTTGAACCCAGGTCATGGGTTCGACAGACCCATATGATAGACCACTACACCACCGGGGCTAATTTACCAGAAATTAAATAGTTATTTAAAAATTATGTTAAGGGAATTAGATTAGCTCTAATTTTCAATATTTCTGGTAAAAACTGTAATATATTTAAATCCAAGATATTAAAAAATTTTTTAATTGTGATCACAATTAACTTAAATATGAAAATTGTGAGCGGTTCAAGTTCTCTTATGCTCTCAACAAGGATCTCAGAGGTAATGGGTGTTCCTATGGTTCACAGGGAAATAAAAAGATTCCCTGATGGTGAATGTTATGTGAGAATCCACGAGAATCTGGATAATCAGGATATAGTTCTTGTGCAGAATACGCATCCTGATGGAAACATAATAGAATATCTCTTATTGGTTGATGCGATTAGGCAATATAGGATAAGGAGTTTAACAGCTGTTATACCTTACTTTGGATATGGTAGGCAGGATAAAAGATTCAATGAAGGTGAGCCCATAAGTGCAAAGATAATGGCGGAACATCTATCCGAGAATGTTGACAGGATTATTACTGTGAACCTTCACAACTCCGAGATTATAAAATGGTTTAAGGTAGAATCAAAGGAGATAAAGGCTGAGGTGGAGATTGCAAGGTATTTTGAGAGGTTCAAGCCAGATATGGTTATATCCCCAGACAAGGGATCAATTGAAAGGGCCAGATTCATCTCCCAGATACTAGGTATACCCTTTCATGCATTCCAGAAGAGGAGGATAGATAGTGAAAGGGTGGAGATAGAGACAGGAGACATAGATGTAAAGAATAAAGTAATTGCAATTGTTGATGATGTAATATCAACAGGTGGCACAATAGCGACCGCTGCAGCATTATTGAAGAATAAGGGTGCATCCAAGGTGATTGTTGGCTGTGTCCATGGTCTATTCGTTGGTAATGCTCTCCAGAAGATGCAGATGAATGTTGATATACTTTTTTCAACCGATACCATTGAGAATGAAAAAAGTGTGGTAACAGTTGCAAATCTAATCGGTGATTCCCTGAAATGAAAGATTTTTTAAATAAATTGTATTTATTGTTTAAAAAGGGTGCTTATTAATGAAATTAAAGTATTGTGAAGCACACGGGCCATTCAGGGGTGAGAAATGCCCCATATGCGGTGCGGATGGAAAACTAATTCTGAACGACTGGGAGCTTGAGGCATTGAGTAAGATAATTACTGGAATCCTCAGACATTTCCCTGAAAAGTTCAATGTAAGCCTTGATGAACATGGGTGGGCGAAGATATCAGACATATCTCTAGGCATAAGAAACAAGGAAAGGAAATTCAGGTGGTTAAAGGATTATCATGTGGAATATTTCATAATTACAGATCCAAAGGGAAGGTTCCAGATGGATCCTGAAAAGAAGAGTGTTAGGGCAGTTTATGGTCATTCCATAGATGTTGATCTCTCAGACTTACCAAGGGATGGTATACCCCCAAAGCTTTACTATTCAATAGACAAGGAGGAGGAGGAGTTTATAAATGAGATAGGTATTAGGGCAGGAGAAAGGCGATGGGTGCATCTATCAAAGACATACGAAGAGGCTTACATAGCAGGTTTGCATAAGACGGACGATCCCGTAGTTCTTGAGATAAATACGGAGGAAGCCATGAAGGATGGTATTGAGTTTTACAGGGCAACGAAGACCATATATATAACAAAGGAGATACCCCCAAAATACATCAAAAAGGCAAGGAAGAGGAAGGTGGAGGTACCTGAGGAAGAGCTAAAGGAGATTGAACTGGAAAAGAAAAGGAAGGAGGAAAGGGAGAGGAGAAGAAAAGAGAGGGAGGAGAGGATTGAGGAGGGCCGGTAGATCAGCTGGTAGATCGCCACACTTGCAATGTGGAGGCCCGGGGTTCAAATCCCCGCCGGTCCATCAATTTTAATTTCTATCAAACCGAGGGCAAAAAATCTCCTTCCGTCAAAATATAATCTGAGAGGAAAGATGTCAACACCCCATCTCACTGCATCAATAAGTGCATAATAGAAATCCTGATCCCTTTCATAATTTGGCATAAAGTACCTGGCCTTCCTGAATACAAGAAACAGTACGCCTGCACCATAACCATCTCTTCTAAGTTCTGCAAGTTTTTTCAGGTGGTGCGTACCTCTCCTTGTTGGTGCATCTGGAAATTTTGCAAATTCTCCATCCAGAAGCGTGCAACCCTTTACCTCCAGGTAATAATCCTTTTCATTAAAATCAAGCAAAAAATCTATCCTCATATCATTCAATTTTATTTCACTCTTTTTTAATTTAAAATTTTTTCCTAAAAGACCTTTTTCTATTATGTTTTTTGCTATTGAATTGTGGTATTTTGAATTTATTAGGATGAATTCATCCTCAACTTTTGTGTATATAATTTCGCATTCAAGACCCTTATACTTTCTTATCGCATATATCTCCCTACCGGGTATAAGTAATTCCTCCAGCCTACCTGGATCGTGGAGATGGCATATTTTACCCTCCTCAGTCTCGACCGCAAACCTATTCAACCTATTCTTGAAATGGTAACTTTCAAATTCACCCTCTATCCTAAATATGCTTTCCATGGGTGAACAAATTCAATGTTGGAAAAAAATTTTTACATGAGGATATTGTTAAATATGTGTAAAAATTTTACAATCAGAATGAGCAAAATAATGGATTATCTAGAGCTGGGTAAGATAAAGGAAAGTTTGCTTCTACTGTTTGGAGGTGCAGCAGGAGGTGCCCTAGTAAATAATCCATTTAATTTCATATATTTTTATTCGATAATATTCCTTCTATTTGCAGTTATGGGTACCAATTCCATAACTAACTTCATAGATAAGGACATAGATAAAATAATGGAGAGAACAAGGAAAAGGCCATTACCAAGCAATAGGATAAAGCCAATGAATGCCATATACTTTGGCATTATAATGATATTGATAGGTATCCTTGGATTCCTGGTATATTCACTTTATTATTCAGTAATATGGATAATTTTTGGCATAATATTTGATCCAATACTTTACAACTATCTAACAAAGAGGAAAACACCCTGGAATATAGTTATTGGATCCTTTGCGGGTGGTGCCCCCGTGATGGTAGTATGGTCAGCTGTTTCAGGTAGCTTCATATCTGTTGAATCTCTACTTTTGATGCTTACCATCGTTGTGTGGACACCCATACACATATGGAGCCTTGCCATAAGATACAGGAGTGATTATGAAAATGCGGGTGTTCCAATGCTTCCAGTTGTTAGGGGCACAGGTTTTACAATAAAGGTGATAGTTTTATCATCAATCCTTCTGATGCTTATCTCGTCCCTGCTTTCCATCATGCTCTCCATCTATATGTTTTTCTTTATAATGTTCCTCAACATTTTTATGGTTTATATGGTAGTAAAGCTAATATTTAACCCACAAGATAAAACATCTTATCTTGTGTTTAAAATAACATCACCTTACCTTGCCATGCTCTTCCTTGCCGTGGTGTTGAGGGTGATCTTTTAGCAATGGAGTTTAAGAAAGATATAAATAATAGATATAATTTGTTGATCAAGGTGATTTAGATGGGACTAATAAGTGATGAAGATAAAAAATATCTAAAGGAAGAGTTCGAAAAGAATATGAAGGAAGAGGTGAAGCTTTACATATTCACTGTAAAGGATAACTCATGCAGGTATTGCAAGGAGACAGTCGAGATCTCACAGGAACTTGCTTCACTTTCAGACCTGATAGAGGTAAAGGAGTTTGACCTGTCAAGTGAAGAGGCAAAGAAGATGGGTATAGAGCATGCACCCACCACAGTTGTAACTGATGGTAAGAAATATGGATCAAGGATAAGATACGTGGGCATCCCTGCAGGATATGAATTCTCAAGCCTTGTCGAGGACATAATGAGTGTCTCAAAGAGGAAGGTTGAATTTGATGCGCATGTCAAGGAGCACCTCGATGAGATTGATAAGCCAATAAGGATTCAGGTTTTCGTAACACCCACCTGCCCATATTGTCCCAAGGCCGTTAGGGTAGCGCACAAGTTTGCACAGTACAATGAAAACATAACAGGTGAGATGATAGAGGCAATAGAGTTCCCCGATTGGGCGGATAAGTTTGGTGTATCCAGCGTTCCCCACATAGTAATAAATGAGGATGTTCAGTTTGTGGGGGCATACCCGGAGGAAAACTTCATAGAGTTTGTTATGGAAGCCTACAACAAGGCAAAGTAGAGAAAAATTTTTCTTATACCATTATTTTTATTAATCATGCTTGGTTTAGTGAGGAAAAGGAATGGAGATTATGTTCTGTACAGCCGTGAGAAAATAGTTTCAGCTGTAAAGAAGGCCTTAAGGGAAACGGGGGAGGTAAAGGATATAGATAGTACATCTGAAAAGATTGGGGAGCTGGTGGAAAAGAAGCTTATTGAGAGGTTTGATAGGGAGATACCCGGGGTAGAGGATATACAGGATATTGTTGAAGAAACATTGATGGAGAGCGGTCTTGTAAAAACTGCAAAGGCATACATACTCTACAGGCAGAAAAGGAAGGAGATAAGGGAGATAAAATATCTATTCGGTATAAAGGATGATTTAAAATTAACAATCAACGGTATCAAGGTTCTCGAGGCAAGATATCTGCTCAGGGATGAGAATGGCAGAATAATAGAGACGCCAAGGGAGATGTTCTGGAGGGTAGCGAGATACGTTGCTCTAGTTGAAATATTATATATTGATGATGTATTTGACATAAATAGAAAACAGAAGGAAAAGGATATATTTTCTGTTTATTCGCCAAAGAAGGTTCAGCTCTCCCCTTACGAGCTTGAAATGCTTAAGAGGGCATATGCCTGGCTGAACAGGGAAAAATGCATGAAGGTATCTTTTGATGAACTACTGAAGAAACTGGATGAAAAATGGGATTATGTGGAGGAATACGCAAAGAAATTCTATGAGATAATGGTCAACCTTGAATTCCTACCAAATTCACCAACACTCATGAATGCCAATACTGTTCTTGGCCAGCTTTCAGCCTGTTTTGTTATACCAGTTGAGGATTCAATAGAGAGCATATACGATGCCCTGAAATATACAGCCATCATACACAAATCCGGGGGAGGAACAGGATTTTCATTCTCAAAGCTAAGACCCCAGGGTGATATGGTGGGTTCTACCAAGGGTGTTGCATCGGGACCAGTTTCATTCATGCAGATCTTTGATGTGTCCACAGATGTAATAAAACAGGGTGGTAAGAGGAGGGGTGCAAACATGGGCATACTCAGGGTGGATCACCCCGACATTGTTCAGTTCATAAATGCAAAGGGTTTTGAGGGTAAGTTCAAGAATTTCAATCTAAGTGTTGCAATAACGGATAGCTTCATGGAAGCCCTGGAAAATGATGAGAATATAAAACTAATAAACCCAAGGACAAGGGAACCTGTTGGTGAAATGCCAGCAAGGCAGATATGGAACCTCATCACCTCCCAGGCCTGGAAGACTGGTGATCCAGGCGTTATATTCATAGATGAGATAAACAGGCACAATCCAACACCCCTCCTGGGGGAGATTGAGGCAACAAATCCATGCGGCGAACAACCACTCCTGCCCTATGAATCATGCAACCTTGGATCAATCAATCTGAGCAGGTTTGTGGAGAATGGATCCATAAACTGGGAAAAGCTTAGAAAGGTGGTAAGGATTGCTGTACGCTTCCTTGATGATGTCATTGATGCAAACAAGTATTCATTGCCCCAGATTGAATACATGACAAAGCAGACAAGGAAGATTGGCCTTGGCGTGATGGGCTTTGCCGAAATGCTCATAAAACTTGGTATACCCTATGCATCAAATGAGGCCCTGGAGATAGGGGAGAGGGTGATGGAATTCATAGAGAAGGTAAGCCATGAGGAGAGTTCAAACATAGCCAATGCAAAGGGTGTATTCCTTGCCTGGGAAAACTCAATATGGTTTGAAAAGGGTATAAGGATGAGGAATGCAACAACCACAACCATAGCACCAACAGGATCCATATCAATAATAGCAGGTACATCCTCCGGAATAGAGCCACTCTTTGCCCTGGTATACGTGAGGCAGATACTTGAGAATACAGAGATGCTTGAGGTGAATCAGCTCTTTGAGGAGGAACTGAAAAGAAGGGGTTTGTACTCAGATTCATTAATGAGGGATGTGGCAAGGAGGGGTACAATACAGGATATGAACATTCCCCCAGATTTAAAGAGGCTATTCCTCACGGCACATGACATGGATTTCAGATGGCATGTACTTATGCAGGCTGTATTTCAAAGGCATACTGACAACGCTGTTAGCAAGACAATAAACATGAGGAATGATGCCACCATGGAGGAGGTGGAAAAGGCCTATATGCTGGCCTACAAGCTCAGGTGCAAGGGCATTACCATATACAGGGACAGGAGCAAGAGGGAGCAGGTACTATACAAGGGTGCGGAGGAGAAGGAGATTGAGGATCTTATTTCAAAGCACATAAAGTATAAGAAGGAGGAGATCACACAGTCAAAGATATTTGGCGATCAGTAGAATTTAAATATACTCTTGTCATGATTGAACAGAAAGCGGGGTGGGGTAGCCAGGAAATCCCGACGGGCTCATAACCCGTAGATCGGTGGTTCAAATCCACCCCCCGCTACTCATCCATTATGGTGAACCCATGGTCACCTATTAGTATTGCCCTTTTCACCCTGAAACCGTATCTCCCCTTAACATATATGCCCGGAGAAAATATGAAAACGCTGTTCCTTTCAAGATAATCATTGCTTTCCGGAAATATGTAGGGTGAAGAAAATCCTGCAGCAGGATAGCCTGTGTAGTGCGGATAGGAATAACCCCCAGATCCAAGGTATTCCCTAGCTATGGAATCTATCTCACCGCATCTTTTTCCCTGGTAGAAATTCCTGGATGAAATCTCGAATACGCCATTGTAGAAATCCCATATTTTCTTAAGGTCATCATTAATCTCTGTGAATAATACCCTTGAGATTGATATCTCATAACCTTTGTATAGGGCTGACATATCCACAATTATCACATCGCCCTTTTCAATAACCCTTTCACCAGTTCTAGAAAGTGGAACAGATGACCTTATACCCGATGAGACCACCGTTGAAAAAACGAAATCATCAAAACCATTCCTTATGAGCCTGTAATCTATCTCCGCCCTGATCTCCCTCTCGCTCTTACCTATGGAGATCATATCAAGGGAATCATTGAATGATCTCACCATCCTTTCAAATCCCTCCCTGATCAATGGTATCTCATCATCGAATGGTTTTCTGAAGACAGGGGAAGGGTCAAGGAAATCTGTTTTCAATGAATTTACCCTGTCATGCATGGAATAGACCTTATCACCGGAAACAATCTTCAACAATTCAGATTCAGGATCCATGGTAACTATATTCCTTTCATTGGCCAGGGATGAATCGTCCTGAGCTTCATGAATTATGAATATGAAGTCATTCCCATCAACGATTAGATAGGTAAAACTCTTTGACCTGGATATCTTTGTTACATATCTATCCTCAGGCAGGAAGAGGAATTTCCTACCATTGAGAAAGATTGAAAGCGCCCTTCTTCTCATAATTATATGATCCATGGAGCATTAAATAGTAAAATGGTTATTAACAATTTTTGTAAGAATGGTAATTTCAGGGAAAGTTTTATATATCATTAATATCATGCTGACAATTGTCAGACAAAAATATGAAGGTGATATGAATGGGATGGGAGATGCTTCTTAATGAGGCAATAGAATTCAGTTCAAAATCATCGTATCAGGATACAAGGATCCTTGTTGCAGGTGTAGGTGGTGCAGGATGCAACACAATAAATACACTGAGTTCACTTAATCTCAGGGGTGTTGATCTCCTTGCCATAAACACTGACAGGATCTCACTTGAGAGATCAATGGCCAGCAAGAAGCTCCTTCTTGGTAAAAGATATGTCAATGGCCAGTCCCTGAGCGGTGATATAGATCTGGGTCAGAAGATAGCCGAATCATCACTACCGGAAATAAATAACATACTGGATGGCTATGACATAATATTCGTACTTGCAGGTTTAGGGGGAGGTAGCGGTGGGGGAATAGGACCCGTGGTGGCGCAGCAGGCAAGGAATAAAAGGTCACTTGTAATTTCAATAGTTACACTCCCCTTCAGGGCAGAGGGTAAAAGAAAGATGGAGATAGCCAATGTTTCACTTGAAAAATTCTACAGGAATTCAAATACTGTGATAGTTCTTGAGAATGACAGGTTACTGAACATAGTACCAAACCTCCCTCTTGAAAAGGCTTTCAAGATTATGGATTTCCTTGTGAGCGATATAATACGCAATATATCGGATGCCGTGAACAAGCCTTCCATGATACACATAGATTTTGCTGATCTTATGAAGATAATGAAGAACGGTGGTACATCAACAGTTATGTACGGCGAAGGTGAAATTAACAGCATCCCTGAACTTGTGAATGATACGCTTAAAAATAAATTCTACAACGTTGACCATACAACTGCAGATGGTGCTCTGATAAACATAGTTACCGGCCCGCATCTCAGCCTATCCATGATGAACGAGCTCGTTGAAAGGCTCACGGAGGGAATGGATGAGGACTCGGAGAAAAAGGTGGGTATAAGGATAGAGGAGGACCTTTCAACCAAGGTGAGGATAACTGCAATATTCACAAACGTGAAATACCTGGGTTCCACCAGGGAGGTTTCACTTGTTAAGGAGGAGGCATTTTCCGGCATTGATCCAGTATTTCCCTGAGCATACCCATGAGTATATGGTATTCCCATGTGGTGATACCTGCCCTGCCTATTATCCTCTTCAGCATCCTGTATGAATTCTTTTTCTTGTGCTCGGGATACCTGGTGCTTTCAACAATGCTCACAAATGTATCATAGAGACGATCAAGGTCACGCCTCTCGGCCAGCCTTGGCCCCTCCCTGACACCCCTCCTCTTAAATATCTCATAGAATATAATTGCTGCCGCATGCGTAATGTTCATGACAGGATACCTTTCACTTGCCCCTATGTGAAGGAAAAGGTCCATCTTTTCGAGTTCCTCATTAAGAAGACCTATGTCCTCCCTTCCAAATACTATGGCAACATTTCCACTGTATCTTGAAACGAGTTCTGCAATCTCCTCAGGTGTCTTTGGTATCCTCAGGAAATGTTTTTCAGAGGATGTTGATATGCCACTTGTTCCTATTAAAAGGTTCATACCCCCTGTTGCCTCTTCAAGGCTGTTCACAATCTTTGCATTCCTCAGAACATCCTCACCATGCATTGCATACCTGTATGCCTCATCATCTATGGGTACCTGGGGATTCACGAGTATAAGGTTTTCAATATCAAAATTCTTCATCACCCTGGCTAGGGATCCTATGTTCCCCTGATACTTAGGTGATACAAATATGACATATATGTTTAGCATTGGATTACATAATTCATTTTA
>PNIT01000041.1 GCA_002878135.1 Candidatus Aciduliprofundum sp. | reverse complement strand
GGGAGGCCGGATTATGTGTTGAAAAAGAACGGAAAGGAGGTGGCATTCCTGGGTGCAAAGGCACTTTACAAAAAAGAGGACCTGATGCAGTACATCACATACTGTGTTTCAAAGGGTGTGAGTTATTTTATTACAACGGATGGTTCAACCTGGGAGGTCTATGACACATATAAAAAAGCAGATTTGGAGAATAAAAAACTGATCTCCTGGGATATAGAAAAGGAGCCTCTTGAAGAGGTAATAAGAAAATCACTTTCCCTGGCAAAACCAATCATATACTCACCAAACCAGGAGCCGGAGATTAAAGAGGTCCCGAAGTCCTTATTTTCCTCTGTAAAAGAAGGTGAAACAGAAATTAAGCCAACACCGGTTGAGAAAACGAAAGATTTTAATCAAGGTAAAATTAAGATTACAATAGATAATGAGAGCCCAATCTACGTGGATAAACACAATGAAATACTCTATCATAC
This sequence comes from Candidatus Aciduliprofundum sp., assembly GCA_002878135.1. GTDB lineage: Archaea > Thermoplasmatota > Thermoplasmata > Thermoplasmatales > ARK-15 > ARK-15. The sequence goes on along the minus strand of PNIT01000041.1, from coordinate 9,334 downwards.
AGTCGAATGGCTGATAAAGAAGGGGTACATAACAGAAAAAGATCTCCCCATAAAGGTAGGTGAGAGGGGCAAAAGATATTTAATAAATACGGATAAAAAGCATCAGGATGGTAGAGAGTTTATTAATTATAAAAGGTTGTCCAACGGATGGTATTTGCTCACAAATTTTAGTTCAATTTTCATTAAAAACCTAGCAGAATATTTAATGGAAAAATACGGAAAAGGGAATAAAATAGTAATAGAGGAGATAAAGGGGTGAAAATATGGCAACCTTTGATGAATATGTAAGGAATGGGAGGATAAAATTCAGGGATTACATAATGAACGCCAAGGACAGGGGCATCAATGAGAATATTTTTGCAGAGAGCCTTACAGCATTGATTAGATCCGACCCGTGGGATTTTATGAACAGGACAGAGATAGAGCCCATAAGGGGCCTCCTTAAGGAAATAATCAAAAAGGTGAGCTCAGGTACAGGTTCCAGCGTTTATATGCTAGATACCTATATGGGTGGTGGTAAGACACACACAATGGCCTTTATTTATTTCATGTTCACAAAAAGAGATTACGCGAAGAATTTAGATTCATTCAATATTGTTTTAAAGGAAATAAATGTGATTGATCTCCCCCCAGTTGAGGTGATTGCTGTAGACGGTAATGATTTGAACGATAAACTCCCGTTGAACGAGCAGAAAGTTTTCAGGGATTTTCTTGGAAAAACGGGCACCAGAGAAGAGGTTATTGGGGAGATCAACAGGAGGGAAAAGCCTGTTGTATTCTTAATCGATGAAATCCTGGATTACTTAGATAAAAGGGGTGAAAAATATCCACAGGACCTTGCCTATCTGAAAACACTTGTTGAGGGAATTTCCGAGACTGAAAAAAGCGTTATTGTAATAAGCTTCCCAAATATAAAGAGTGATAAATATGAAAAATACAGGGTGTCTAACATTGACATTTATGATACCTTGCAGAGGAAGGGTAAATCCTACGTCCCCATAGGTGATCAGGAGAACTTTGCCAAGGTTCTGAAAAAGCAGATATTTGAGTATATAGATTCAACAATATGGAATGAAATAAATAGCTATATTGGGAAGGTGCTTACAAAAGAGCGTTTAAATTACAATCTTAAAGAATACCAGGAATACTTCCCTTTCCATCCAATGCTGGTCAAATTGATTTATGAAAGGCTTTCTTCGTTCGAGGGCTTCCAGAAGACCAGGGGAGGTATTAAGATCCTCGCACATGCAAGCGTTGATTTATACAGACGCATCATTAATGGGGAGAAAATGGATTCTCCTTTCTTTACCATAGGCGATATTGACCTGGCAAATGAAGACGTGAAACCGCTTCTGGCAAAGGATAATGTTTTTGGGATCCATAACCTTGAGGTGATCATCAACACCGATATTAAGAATGAAAAACCGGATTTTAAAAAGATTCTTACGAATGTTTATCTGTATTCCCTGTTTCCAGATAAGGATAAAAGGGGTATAAAGCCAAGCGATATTTACATATCATTATTAAAAGGTACTCTGAGCATAGAAAGTATAGAAAAGATGCTGACCGATTCCCTGGAGAATAAAATATACCTTGACAAGGAAAACTCTACTGGCAAGTTTTACTTCAAGCCGGAGCCGAGCATTTACGCAATGATCAAAAGCTATCAAAGTGAATTGAGCCAGAAGGATGATGTAATAAAAGAATACCTTAAAAGAATACTTAAATATAATGATCCAGAAATTAATGCAACTGTAATTGTAGATATTGATAATCTAGAGATCAATGACAAAAAGCTCTTTATCGGTGCCCTTTCCCCGGAGGTCATAAGGAAGACCAAGAAGAAATCCCCTGAGGATATTGCCAGGGAAATATTTGATGAAATTGGTCAGAAAAGCAATTCCTCAATAAATAATGTGGTACTTCTGGTCCCTTCACTAATAAACATTGAGGTACTTGAGGAGGATGCTAACAGATATAATGCGGTTATATATTACGAAAAGGATTTCAATAAAAAGAAACAGAATGAAAAAGATAAAACATATTATAATGAAATTATTGATAAAATTAATGAAGAGAAGAAGAAGATAGAACAGAGCCTGACCAACAGGGTGATGAAGTACTACAGCAATGTTTTTTATATCAAGCGTGACAATCTTGAAAAAAAGGAAATAAAAGATATAGATAAAGAGGAGGATTTCAGGGCAAAGATACTTGAACTGCTCATAGAGGATGAAAAGGCATATACCAGCGAAGGTATTAAGAACATGAATATCGATACGTTTTTCAGGGAACTGCTGGGCAATAGGAGCGAATATAATATAAGCGATGCGCTCAGGAACATAAAAAAGAGCACCGCCCTGCCGTATTTAACTGAGAAGGCCTTTGATAAGGCAGTAAAAGATGGCGTAAAGGAGGGCTTGATAGGTTATAGGCTTGGCGAGGGTGGAGAGGTGCATTACAGGGAGGATCTCCCCACATTTAATTACAGTGGTTCTATTCTGTCGAAGGACCTCGCCTCCAGGTTAAAGCCGAAATCCCAGCCCACAATTCCTACGGTTACCCCTGTCAGTCCCGAGCCAACCGTAGGCACATCTCCTAATCTGCTATCGTCTGAATTTACTGAAATAGAGGAGAGCATAACCTCATATGATCAGGCAAAAAGGTATTTCCCCATATTACGGGCAATTGATTATAGGTGGGGTAAATATCGCCTGCATATAGAATTTGACCTTAAGGACAACGGTTCAATTAAATTTGACCTTGACTCGGATAAAGTCCCGGAATTAACAAGGTTAGTCGAGGATCTGTTCAGAATATCTGGAAATACCATAATAAATGTAAAGTTACACTTTAAAAGAGAACAGGTAGATTATTATAAGGAAAATTGGAAGAGGGTTGGTGAAATCGAATGAACCTGGCAATATACAAAAATGAGTATTTTATTATTAAAAGGTACAGGGACGGGATAGGTATTCAGTATGAATACAGGATCAACGGAAAGCCCACCCATAAAAAGCTGATCGGACTGGTTAAGGGCTGGAGAAAGGACATGTTCTTAAAAGCCCTTTCCTATTTCAGGGTCAAGGAAGAGGAGGATGAGTTTGAGAGGATGGTAAGGATAAAGCTTTACATACAGCTTTTGCCCACCATAGAGGACCGGATGGTTGCCTATAAATTAATCAATTTCCTTGATGAGATGCCCTTCGAGGAGCTGACCTTCTGGAACTGGAAATTCACCCAGATGAAAAAGGATGCCATAAGAGGGTTTAAGGCCATGTACAGGGATCAGCTGGAGGCATGAGAATGGTTTATAAGGAAACGAGGCTGGAAAAGGGCATACCCACGAAGGAAATAAATGAGATCTCAAGGAAGGAAAAGCTTGGCAGAGCACCCATTTTTGAAATGCACTATTACTGGGCAAGGAAGCCGTTAATTACGAACAGGGCAGTCATATTTGGTGTTTTATCCCATTCAATAGATGTTGAGGAATTCAAAAAGATTGTGGGGCTTGGCGTTAATAAGAAAAACGAACAGGTCTTTAAGAGTACCCCCTGGGTTACTCAAAAAGAAATATTTGATAAAATAAAGAAGGACATGCAGGAACTCTATGATGACAGGGTTCTGGTTCTGGATCCTTTCGCCGGGACGGGGATGATACCGTTCGAGGCCCTGAGAATTGGTCTTGATGTTGAAGCGATTGATTACAACCCCATTGCTTTCTTAATCATGAAAGGCACGCTTGAATACCCTAAAAAGTATGGGGAAATGCTTCTGAGAGGTGGAGAGATAAACGGCAGAAGGGTGCCGAGCTTTGAGGAGGTGGCCAACAACATTATTTCAGAAATGGAAAAGGAGCTCGGATACCTTTACCCGGACCATGGCGGAAAAAAGGTTTTAACCTACATCTGGACCTTCAAGGCTAAATGCAATACCTGTGGCAAATATACACCAGTAATGCCTGATTTCACTATTCAAAAAAATAAGAATGGGAATTTATATTTAAAGCCAATAATAACAGTGGATGATGTGAAATTTGAAATTTCAGAAGAAGAGCCAGATATGGAACCCTTTAAATCAAAAGGAATAGAAGTCAGGTGTGCTCACTGTGGCAGGATAATAACAAAAAAAGAACTTTTGAAGCAGTTCCAGAATGGGGAGATAATTGAAGTTCCTGTTGCTTTATACGTTACCGATGGTAAAGAGAGGAAATTTGATATACCCGATGCAGAGGATTTAAGGGTCCTTGAAAACGCGAAAAAGCATTTTACCCCTGACCTCTTTAATTTTATCCCGTTGGAAGAGCCTTCTCCAGCAGTTGTGGCGAAAAACTGGCTAGGGAGCTGGAGCAATTTTTACAATCCAAGGCAGTTACTCTTAATGGCAACTCTTTCAAAAAAAATTAAGGAAAAAACAGAAGAACTTTATAGGATAGACCCGGACTATGCTACTGCCGTTGGAACATATCTGGCAATGCTTTTAGGCAAGCAATTGGATTACAGTTCAAGAATTACAGGATGGCTTCAAAGTATGAATATGATAGGTCATTCAATGGCTTTGAGAGGTTTGGGTATGACATGGAGGTATGCAGAACCCAATCCGTTCAGCAAATCTTCCGGTTCATTGAGGAATCAGTTGAGGGATATAGTTGAAGGCATTAAATTTTCCTTCAATGAACTTAGCACTTCCAAGGGAAATATTGTAATAAAGCGGGATTCAGTAATTTCCTTTAAACCAGATAAGAAATATAAACTGATTATCACGGATCCGCCCTATGGTAATGATGTTGCATACGGTGATTTTTCCGATTATTTCTATGTATGGGAGAGCAGGGCAGTGGGTCATCTGTTTGGCTGGGGTTCCACAGTAACTGAAAAGGACGAGGAAATAGATGTTAACGATAAGGATCGAGGCTGGGAAGTTTTCTGGGATAGGTTTGGTATGGCAATTAAGAAGATCTATGAGATTCTGGATGAAGATGGACTTTTTGTTGCGTATTTTGCTCATAAAGATCCTGAGGTATGGAAGAGGGTAATGGACTCATACATTAATGCCGGTTTTGTCATTACCTCTGCTATTCCCCTGTCTACGGAAAACATAAACAATATAATTTCGATAGAAAAGACAAATATATTTTATTCCCTGATAATTACGGCAAGGAAAAGGAAAGAGGAGAAAATAGGCTTCCTGGATGATATTAAAAAGGAGGTTAAGCAAAAAATAAAGGAAAAGATACCCAAATTTAGAGAGTTTGAATATAATCAGGGTGAAATGCTTCAGGCTTCAATCGGTATCGCACTTGAGGTGATTACATCCTATTCTGAAATTAAGAGTTTTAAGAAGGAGGAATCGACAAAAACAGCCATAGATCTTGCCCAGACATTCCTCGTTGAAGAACTTATTGAACAGGATCTGGAAAAGTATGGTATAAAGGATTATCCTCTAGATCCGGAGACCATGATCTATTTTTATGCTTTGCAGAACAACAGGTATTTTAATAAAGATAATTTCAATCAGATAGTTAAGGCATTAAAAGCAGACGAGAACGAGATGTTCAACAAGAATTTGATAGAGCTTAGAAAGGATAGTATTTATTTCAAGAATGCATTTGAAAGGGCTGATTTTGACGAGGAGAACGGAAAAGATACAATAGAAGGCAACTCTGTTATTGACTGGATTCACAGGGCGGTCAGGATGCACGACCGTAAACCTCGCCCCGAAACGATAGTAAAGATCTCGGAGATATCAGGGATCCCGAGGGACATTCTATCAAAGCTCATGCTGGTAATAAGGGACCACGATAAGGGCAGGGAAGGCAGGGTTGCGGGGGAAATGGCAAAAAGCTATGAAGAAGTTTACGGCCCTAAAAAGCCTTATTTTGAGGTGGAATAATGAATGCAGAAGAACTGAAAGACTATGCCGAATTCAGGGCAAAGTGCGATTCCTATCTTATTGATACCTTATTTAAATACGATCCCTCAAAGGTTTTCACAATTTCCAAGATCGACCCGTTGCCTTTTCAGCTCCAGGATTTTCTCTCTCTTTACGATGACCTGAAGGCAAAGGATCACCTGCGCGTTTTAATCTCTTATGAAACAGGCCTGGGTAAAACAATCGTTGCGGGTCTGGTGATCCGAGAACTGGTGCTGATGTATAAAAAGGAGAAGCACAGGGACGCCAGGGTCCTCGTTCTCGTTCCTCCGATGGCCCTTGAGCAGTGGAGGAGAGAGCTGGAGAGCAAGTTCAATCTCAGTTTTCATAGTTTCAGTAATTTTGGGGATTTTGAACAGAACCTGCTGATAGCGAGCATGGATACACTGAAAACCGATAAGAATTATGAGTACATTTTAAACAAGGACATTATTTGGGATCTGGTAGTGGTGGATGAACTTCACAGGGCAACGGCTAAGAATGCCGATGGATCCGGAGGTAACCAGAGGTACAGGCTGATAGACCTGCTGAGCGACCGTACTACGCATTTTATCGGTCTTACCGCCACACCTCATGACGGTAGGACGGATAGGTTTGTGGCGAGGCTGAGGCTGATAAACAAGAGCGTGAATATGGAGAACTACAGGGATTTCCTTCAAAATCACAACTTCAGGAGGTTAAAGAAGGAGGTTTACGATTTAGATGGCAAACCCCTCTTTGATAAGATGGTTTTTCCAGAAAAAATATCAAATATAGAGGTAAGTAGGGAAAAGAGAACATTTTACCAGGATGTTGAGGTTTACATAAGGAACATCTATACGATGTCCTCGGGCAATCCCAGGTACGGTTTACTCGCAACGGTAATGACGAGGATGATCTCCTCGAGCATCCCAGCTGGGCTGGTGAGCCTGAAGAGAAGGAGGGATCGCCTGGTTGCCAATCAAATTTTAAATCTGGATGATGAAAAATATCGGGAAATAGTTGAAAAGATAAATGACTATGCCCTCGGGTATTTCGATGAGATAGGTGGTGAATTCCAGGATGTTGTGAATGATATTATAGATAGTGTGCCGAAGATAAAGGATGAGCTGGAGACCCTAAACAGGCTTATTCAGGAGGCGGAGGAACTGATTCACCAGAAGGATGAAAAGCTTGAGAGGGTAAAAGATAGAATAAAGTTTCATGCTTCAAGGAATGAGAAGATCATTGTCATCACGAGCTTTTTAGCTACGGCAGAATACATCTATGACTCTCTCAGGGGAGATCCAGAATTTTCCGGCAAAGTTTACTTAGTTACTGGGGAGGTGAGCCAGGAGGATAGGAGAAGCAGGTTGCAGTTGTTTTTGAAAAACGGTTCCGTGCTTGTAGGCACGGACATTCTCGGCGAATCCTTGAACCTCCAGGAAGCAAATGTTTTAATAAACTACGAAATGCCCTGGTCCCCCATTGTGTTCATTCAGAGGGTAGGTAGGATTTACAGGTATCCGATGAAAAGGGATGTTTTTGTCTACAATATATTCAATCAATACAAGATAGACCAGCGTGTGTTGGAGGTAATGTATAACAAAATAGAATCGATGGTCAGGGACTTTGACGAGGGCAGTATTGAGATCTTAGGTCATGAGCTTACAGAGGATGAGGTCAAGAAAATCATATCAAGGGGATATATCGAGGGTATTCCTGAGGCAGAGAAAGCAATTGAAGAGAAGATAGAGCATGCAGAGGAGATCTATAACAAATTGAAGGAGGTAATAAGTATTACAGAGGCTGGAAGAAGGTATGTAAATGCAAAGGATTTGATTAAAGACCCCATTTCAATCTTTGAGGAACACGACCTGAAAAATCTGCTGAAATTTGCCAAGGAATGCGGTATCGCGGAGGCCCATGTTGGTGACGATATAGTTTATGCCAGATGCAACAACATCCAGATGGTCAAGCTTGACGTGGAGGACGAGTGCATAAAATGCATAATTGATAAGGGGAAGAGTTTAAACCCGACACCAGTTGTCTATGAATATAAATACACATCCCCTGCCTGGGTAGTGCTTGTAAATTATTACTCTGTCAATGAAAATGGTGAAAAAGAGGTAATATGGCAGAATGTAATGATCTTAACCGACAGGGAAATTATACCCTATGAAAAGATAAAGAGCTACAGCTTTCTTGGTGTTTACAATAACCATTTCCCCGATTTTCCTGAAGAGCCAGGTTTTGACCTCAACAAAGGCCTAAGAAACATCATAAATACCATCAAGGAAATATACGATACACGTATTGCCAGGAGCATAAGATTAATAGAGGAAAGGAAATCCTATGTTGATCCAGAGACCAGGGAATTCCTGGATTATGAAATTCAGGAACTGAGGAAAAAACTGAATTTAAAAATAGAGGCAGAAATATCTGAGGTAATTGCCCGTGTTTATCTTAAGGGTAGGGAAGATCTGGAAGATGACCTGGAGTACCTGAAGAGGAAGCACGAGGTAGAGATGGAGGCTATGAAGGTTGTAAAGGAATATGAAGAAAGCAATGGGTTTGAGGTAATGGATGTTCATGAACTAGATCCAGGGTATGATCTTATAAGTTTTAAGGGAGATTTTGAAAAATACATAGAAGTAAAGGGCCTTTCCCATGAGGAGGATACCGTTGTATTAACTGAAAATGAGTTTAAAGTATCCAATAATAATATTGAAAAATATTTCCTCTATGTGGTCATAGATCCGTTCAATAAGAAAAAAATAATAATTAAAAAGCCACCGTTTCAACCTAAGGAAGAGAGATATATTACACAGTATCTGATAAGTATAAATTGATTTTTTCATCCAAATTTAAGTTCATGAAAGATCACAATCAAGATAATTAATATAGGTATTAAAGATATTAAGGGGAAATACTTTTGCACCTGGGTAATTAGCGTTAAAATAACAGGTAAAAAGGCTTTAATTATAGATTCTACTATAATTCCTGTTACAACTACTATTATAATTCCTATTGTGATTGTTAATATATCGCTAACTTTTATCATAATTAACTATATTATTATATTTGTATTTAAGTTTTATTATTATCACAGTATCTCCGAATGATAAAAATGATGGCGTCTGTAAATTTTGTGTAAAAGGAAAGGATACCTCCTTGGCAAAGTTATAGTCAAGGAGGCATGAATAATATGGAAGATCTGGATAAAATTTTTTGAGAAGTGAGAAAGACAGTGAAAGAAACACTGGAAACAATAATGAATACAGAAAAGGATATATTCATTGAAAAGAATGATGGAACATATAACCTTAACTCCGATTTTTAGTGAATATACTTGTTCCTAATTTTTTATCCAGTTCCATTACTTTAAGTAGTGAATAGGTAAAATTCACGTTTACGCAGTCCTCAGAATCACACAAAGCACATC
>PNIT01000007.1 GCA_002878135.1 Candidatus Aciduliprofundum sp. | reverse complement strand
ACCTTACCCTATTGTTTTTTAACCAATAGTTCTCTTTCTAACCTCTTGCCAAGCCTTCCTCCAGCAAACACTCGGATATTCCTCCTCATGCCTCTCTTCTTCAGACGAGATCTAAACCTTAACAACCCTACAGCAAATGAAATCCTATCGTCTGAATTGTAAATTAACTTCAGGATTTCCCTGGTACACATATCAAGTATCCAGTTTAAATCTCCTAAAGTAACACTTACATCAGGATTGTCTTCTTTTAAAGCCTTTAGCAAGATTTTTGTGAATTCATCTTTTCTAATTTTTTCTAACATCTTAAAACCTCCCTAAAATTTTTAATTTTGATTTGCTCTGGAATGCCTCTAAATCGTTCGTAGTTAAAAGAAACTGGGTCAAGACATATAATTCATCATCCTGCCTCCCTTCATCTCAACCTCGTTCGAATTTTCGCGAGTTTCATATTTCGATATCGTCCAGCCCGAGATCTTCATCTGAACTTCCTTCATCATCACTTACTTTGACGTCATTTAACCACCACATATAGTACCTGTTATCAGGTACAGCTGTCATACTTATCTTCATAAAGTATGTCTTACCCTTTTCCACATCAAATGATTTCGCAGATAAAACAAAGAAACCATTTTTAGAACCAGGTCTCCTTATCCCAATACTTCTCTTCCCACCTTTTGTGGGATCACTGACAAAGAAAACCTCAAAATACATTTCCAGGTCCAGACACGACTTAAATTGTCCCATTTCTTCAGCCTCCAATCCTTCCAGAAATATTAAACAAAATGCACTTCTTACACTTGACGCCTTAACCAAGAAATACCCTCTTGTGGGGGTGTGGATATGAATACTTTCCGGAATATCACTTAATGCATAATATGTCCTCCCATCTATTGTTAATACTTTGATGAAGTGCATCCTATTTCTCCATCTTTTGGCTTCTACAACAATAAAAATGTCTGTGAATTTTAGAATAGTCCTGCCTTTCAACGGAGAGAACTCCATCACTTCTTTCATTAATTCAAGATAGGGGGG
>PNIT01000135.1 GCA_002878135.1 Candidatus Aciduliprofundum sp. | reverse complement strand
ATTCATATCGGATACTATAAGAAGTACTTTTCTGGCTCTTGTCAAGCCAACATATTTTGTTCTTATTTCAGCATCAAAGATATCCTGATTTAGGTATGTATTTTCGTAAACCTTCCTAGTAATGTTGTTAACAAAGAGGACATTATCAGCTTCCTTGCCTTTTGAAGCATGAATGGTATCTATCCTGATTACCTGATTCACATCTATCGGTCTTCCTTTTGAAATTAGCTTCTTTATGTTAATCTTCTTTTCAATGGGCAGGTCAAGGTATTCATATATCTGTTCTTTGCTTAGTTTTTTCCTGAAAAATGAATAGAAAATACTATTGTCAGAATACTTGTCAATGGTTATTGGTAACTTGTCCATCTGCTTCTTCTCCATTGCAGTCTTTACGCCTCTGATCAGTATGGATGCTGGCAGGTGTGTAATGATCTTTCTGATTTGCATTAAATCATCTGGAGGGAAGTTCAGAAATATGTTCACAAAATCAAAATCTGAATAGCTGTAAGGGGAAAAATACCTGTGCCTTGGATTTATTACGGAAAAGGGTATGCCCAAATCTATCATTATCTTTGCTATTTTTTCAATTAAGAACGAGGATCTGGCAAGAATAAACTTTGACCCCGGCAGGTTGTTCAGATAGTCAATTGCATAGGATATATCATTCAGGAAAAGCACTTCACCGTTTTCCTGAGTGGGTTCAAAATCCTTATTTTCCCTGTTCTGAACATTCTTAATCAGGCTTGAGGCAATTCCGTGAATTTTCTTCGGTATTCTGTAACTCTGGTGCAAATGGTATAGTTCTGCATCTTTTCTATGCTCAAGCATCAGATTTACATCCGCATTATCGTAGTAATACAGGTTCTGGTCATCATCCCCGGCATATATAACCTTATCTACCTTTTCAGCCCATTTGTCGAGGATATGCCACATGATTGGTCTTAGATCCTGAACCTCATCCACCTCAATAAAATCAAGGTATGGCAACAGCTCGGGATTTCTGGCTATTTCAACAAGAATATCCGTATAGTCCTTCTTCCCCTTTTT
>PNIT01000046.1 GCA_002878135.1 Candidatus Aciduliprofundum sp. | reverse complement strand
ACCTGGGATGGCGTTATATTAAATGAAATATATAATTTTATCAGTGATGAAAATAGTTCGGCTTTTCAGAAAGGTAAAGGGTTAATATTTGTTAAGGAATATAAAAATAGAAATGATGACACCGATGAAATCCCTCTCAACCTTTCATATCTTACAAAAAGGCTAAATGTAGGAGCAAGTGAGATTAAGAGATCACTCGTGCAATTTAAAATTTCTATTATTGAAAGGGCATATATCAGCGGGAAGAGATATAGAGGAATCCTCCATTTTCAGTATCCTCAAGATATTGATAGAATTTTGGCACGGTACGTTCCAGAATACGAAAGAGGTTATCTTTCAAAAATTGCAGATGACATGATGAAACAGAGTACCCTTGACAATGATGATGGGACACATGGGACAGATGGGACGCAACATGATATATCGGAGAGGGGGGATAATACAAAAAATATAGATAATAATATAATTAAAGAAAATGAATATGATATTAATATACATAAATATAAAAAAATTGAAAATAATAATAGAGTGGATATATCTACAGGTGTCCCATGTGTCCCATCTGTCCCATCAGGAAAGGATGATTTTTATTTAAAAATTTTAAATAATATAAAAGATATATTAAAATTAAATGCACCTGAGACCGAATTTCACGTCGAACGAGAGTATCTAAATGTAAAGAACTACATCAGATACACTTACCAGCTCGATGAACAGAAAGCAATAGATGTTCTAAATTACTGGCAGGAGAACAACTTAATTTACGTTAATGGTAACCAGATAATATTACAAGGAGGGTACACAAATGAACAATAAATGGTTTGTTGAAGACATATTGCTTGAGCGGGGCCAGGGTGTAATTCTGTTTATGAACAAAAGCAAAACAAGGGCAAGGTTAGTATGGCTTTACGGCCAGCCTATCACTGGAAAAAGGTCGAAAAGGAGGGACTGAAAAATGATCTCTGGATGCCAATATTTTGGAAAATGCAGTGCCCCGATGTGCCCAAAAGATACTGACAGAGAGAGAGCGGTATGGTATCCTGATGAGGAGATATGCAGGAACAGAGAATTCAATG
>PNIT01000021.1 GCA_002878135.1 Candidatus Aciduliprofundum sp. | reverse complement strand
TATACATGGTAATAAGCATATGGATAGGTCTTATGATACTGTTGAGTCCATATAACCTTGCTCAGATTTTTCTCCCAGAATTTTCACCCGTTATAAATGAGATATTATTAATTTTACTCGCATCACTAATTTATGCATCACTTATGTCCTTCGTTTATTTCCTCTACGGTAAGGGTAAGGAAACATTATGGAATTTTCAGGCGGCAATGACCGCACTTCTATTCCTTTCCATGTTCTTTCCCAGCATTTCATACCTCTGGTGGCCAAATTTTATTACCCTTGCGAAGATCTTCCTACCACTACTCCTATTATTTTCCCTATTACATATGGCCATACTTATGGTGAACAAAAAATCTAACCTTCTTTCAATCTCATATTTTACAATATTTGCATCCAATATTATATTTGATATCATTCTCATTATTAACATCATAAATTTTATAAGAATACACGGTTGAAAATTTTATATATGCCTTGAGAATAAAGCAAATTATGGCACTGGATGAGGTATCCTTAAAGATATTGAGGGCCCTTTCAGAAATAGGGGAGGGTGGCTGCGGTGATATAGGTAAGAAGGCCGGCCTACAGGTGCCCAAGGTGATGGGTAAATTGAGGTCCCTTAAGAAAGAGGGTCTTGTTGATACCAGGGAGAAAGGGAGATATTTCCTAACGGAAAAGGGTAAGAAGGCATTGCCACCGTAGCTCAGTCGGTGGAGCGCGTGCTTGGTAAGCACGAGGTCCCGGGTCCGATTCCCGGCGGTGGCTCTGAATGATAACAATCACTACAGATTTTTCCAGCAGGGAACACTATGCGGGTGTACTAAAGGGAGTGATAAAGAGTTACGGGGATATAGATGTGGTTGATATTACCAACGATGTTAACCCATTCGACATACTGCATGGTGCATATATACTACTAAACATCATAGGCTACTTTCCTCCAGATACCATACACGTGATGGTGATAGATCCTGGTGTAGGCACATCAAGGAAGGGTGTTATGGCCCGCCTAGAGAGGGGTTATTTTGTGGGTCCGAACAATGGTCTACTTACATTCGTAAAGCATATGGTGAAGGAGATATACGAGATAGTTATACCCAGTGATGTGAGCAAGACATTCCATGGAAGGGATGTATTTGTTCCAGTGGCGGCAAAGATGGCTCTAGGTATATGGCCCGAGAACCTTAGACCTCTGCCCAAGGAGAGTATTGTCTCACTCAGGGTAAAGGAACCTCAGATAGTTAAGAATGCAATAATAGCAACTATCATACACATAGATTCATTCGGTAATGTGATAACAAACATACCCGATGACTTCGTGAAATTCACACCAGGTGAGGAGATATTCCTGAATTATCACGGTATACATAAGTGCATTTTCAGGGAAACATACGGTGAAGGTAGCGAGGGCGAACTAATAATGTTAATAAACAGTGAGAATTTTCTGGAGATATCAATGAACAGGGGAAGGGCTGATATTTTTTTAAAGGCGAACAAGATGGATGAACTTGTGATAGAATTACCGTGAAATTTTTAAACAATCAAGGCATCATAATAAATATGATTATAACGAGGGAGCTAAAGATATCAAGCAAGGGTGAACTTGATATTATAAATCTCACGGACAGGATAGATGATATTGTTAAGGAAGCAAACGTGAGGAATGGTCTGTGCCTTATATTCTCAAGGAGCTCCACCTCCGCCATCACAGCCATAGAGTTCGAACCTGGGTTAATTGAGGATTTTAAGAGATACCTGGAGAGAACAATACCAAAGAACATTGAGTATGAGCATGAGAAGAAATGGCATGATGGGAATGGGCATTCGCACGTAAGGGCATCATCACTTAAGCCTGATCTATGCGTTCCAATAGTGAATGGATCCCTGGCTCTGGGTACATGGCAGCAGATTGTTTTCATGGAATTTGACATCAGGCCAAGGGAAAGATCCATTATAGTGCAGATAATCACATGAGAGCATGAATTTCACCATAGCCACAATAATATCAATAATACCCGTTGCTGTAATACTCTACGATGCATTCGGCAAAAGGGAGGATGTGAACGATAGGGGCATATTTGTTTACCTAATGCTAGGTTTCTTCTCTGGAATCATAGTATCAATATTCTTCTTACTTTTATCATCATCAGCAAGTAAATACATAGATCTCACACTCTTTCTTGTTCTTTTATTCCCATTCTTCACCGTTCTATTGAATTTCATAATATTTAACAGGAATAGGTATGTGAAAAAAAAGGGGACTGTTCATCTCTCATTCTCCTTTGGCTCAGGTACTGGTGCCACCTTCTCACTATCACTCATATACTATTATGGCAGGGGATTCTCACCATCAATCTTTGATTATCTGGTATTCCTGTTATTCTCATTCGTCTATGTTTTTTCATTCTCATCGGCGGGTATACTCATTGGTAAGGGTATCTTTGAGATGAGGAGGAGATACAATCTCATAAATGCGATCCTCGTAATGATACTATCATTCTTTTTCCTCATACCCTACATGTGGTCAATGATCATATATTCCACAATGGGAATTTTAATAATGGTCCCCATCTATATGGTTTTGAGGAAGGAACTGAAATGAAAAAGGTAAAAATTGCATATGCCTATACGGCATTTTCCTTTCTGGCAATAGCAATGGTTCTATCACCCAACATTGCTGGTATATGGGATTCATCACCAAGCTATATGTACATACCCATGCCAAGCAGCTTGTCAGGTTACTTCATTAGGTACATAAACATAACAACTGGGCAGGGTTCAAACCTAAAGCTCAATATCACGATACCCTACAGCAACGAATACCAGAGCACATCACTTCAGGTCCTCAGCGATCAGGGTTATTCTAAACATGAGGATTACAACAGAACATGGATCACATTCCAAATTTCTTCAAGCACAAGCATTGAGCTAAAATATTCATTCTCTTCCAAGGCATTTTCATATCCTGTCTCCAGATACAACAGCCTAAATAATTCATACATACCATCCTATCTTAAAGAAAAGTACCTAGGCGATGAATATCTGTTCGGGAATGAGGTAATAATGCCGGAGATGTTCAAAGAGATAACTAAAAAGATAGTTGGAAACAATACAAATGTATTTGATGAGGAGAAGGCAATCTATGATTATATTGTTAAGAATTTTAAGTATAAAATAACATACACACTAAACAATCTACCAAATTCAGCCTGGAAGACATATCAGATGGGTGTTGGTGATTGCGTGGAACTATCATTCCTCTATGTCTCTATGGCAAGATCCATAGGAATACCTGCCTGGGTAGAGTTTGGGTGGCTCTACACAACTCAGACCTGGGCAGAACATGCATGGGTAGGCACGGTTATACCCACCAGGGAAGGGATTGTCAGAGGAATCATAGATCTAACGGAAGAGGTGGGGACATCTGATCTAGGCATAGGCTTCTTTGTAAGGGATCCATTCAGACTGCTCGAATGGGTGGATGATGGTAACAGTTCACATCTCACCAATTACTACACGCTCCTCTCTGGAGAAACAAGGGGGAATTTTTATGCACCCGTTGAAAAGATTATACCTTCAAGTGTAAACTTCGGTCAATATTCCCTTTTTCCATTACCCTCATACTCCCTGGATCCGTTCATATTCAGGCTCATAATAGTTGCTGTAGCATCATTAATAATCTATTATGTGGTGAGAAGGAAAGGGTTATAAATTATTTTGAAAAAAATTCAGATCATAGATCTTTATTTAATATTTTTTACCCAGAGATAGCTGACTGAACAATATTACCCTCCACAGCATCCACAATGGCCTTTCCCCTGGAACCTGAAACCTCCCAGTATGGCCAGTAATATATTCCGATGAATTTTAATGAGAGTGAGTCCTCTTTTACCTTTCTCCTCCTCCTTTCAATTATTGTTACATTCTCCTTTTCAATCTTTACCTCTTCACCCTCCCTAGAGAATGAATATAGGAGGAATTTTTTCAGTATATCCTCAGCCTCCTCCCTGTTCATTGTGGCCACCTCCCTTTCATGCTCCATGGATATCTCAGATACTATGGTGAGACCAACGGTGATGAACCTTATTTCGCCGTTCACGCCGTTTATCCCCACCCTTCCCATGTATTTCCTTGGTGTAATAACTCCTTCCACCATTACCTCAAGTCTGTACTCAAATATAAAAAATGGAACCAGTATGAGCTTTGTGTTGAAACCCTGTACAGTTCTCCTTGCCCTGAGTACAGCATCCTCCTTTGTTAGAACTGGCATAACCACCCTTTTTTCTCCCACCCTTGAATCCTCAAGAAAAATTGGAACAGTCTCCTCCATCTTTTCCTCTTCCTCATTCTCTACCTCTATATCCATATCCAGTAATTCCCTTATCATTTCCTCATTATTTTCCTCAATGAGATTAAGAAAGAAAAATCCTAGATCTCTTGCAAGATCATCTAAATCCGTTATGGATATGTTTAACTTCTGTGCCTGCCTTTTTGCATCCTCAGAAATATTCTTAGTGCAAATCATATTCTTTGCCCCTGCATACATCTCAAGGTCCCTGTAAAATTTAAGGACATCATCAGCAGTCACATCCTTTTTGAATATGCCAACTATTATGTTTATACCATCCTTTTCAAAGAATAGGTATTCCTTGGGCTCCCTCTTCTCGAGCCTAAAACCGTAACCTCTCATTACCCTTGCTATTACATCCCTGAGCTCCACCATCTCAGAAAAAATATCTTTATATGTTATTTAAATATTATGGTATCTACGCCGATTATGATAGCATTAAAATATATATAAAAAAAACCTAATTTAAATTGACCGGAAAAATATTAAATCATAGCTTCATTTTATTACCCGAAATGGTAAACGAGGATGAGATAAGGGAGCTCTGGGATCTATTCATAATGCAGTACGGTTATAATTTGAAGATATCCATGCTCAGTGAGAAATATCCGGAGGAGAGGAGCATCCAGGTAGATTTCATGGAGATACAGGAATTCAGCCAGGAACTGCTAGAGAGTCTCACATCCAACCCTGAGGAAACAATCGCGATTGGTGAGGATGTAATAATTAAGAAATTCCCTGAGGAGCAGAAGGTGGAAATTTTACACCTGAGGCTCAAAAACATCCCCGATGATAGGCTGAAGGAGATAAGAAAGATAAGGAGTAAGAACATAGGAGAACTAATTACGATTGAGGGTCTTGTGAGGCAGGTAACAGAGGTAAGGCCAAAGCTTGTAACTGGAGCATTTGAGTGCACCTCCTGCGGTCACGTTAATTACAAGGAACAGGAGACAGAAACACTTGAATTTCCTGTCTTCTGCGAGGGATGCGGTAAAAAGAAGGGTGAAACTAGGTTCAAGCTCCTTGAGGATTTTTCAGTTTTTGTTGATTCACAGAAGATAGAGGTCCAGGAGAATCCCGAGGATATAAGGGGTGGTGAGCAGCCCCAGAGGATCCAGGTTTACCTGGAGGATGATCTGACAGGTATTGTTGTCCCAGGTGACAGGGTGAGGATAACTGGAATACTCAAGACAAGGCCAAGGGGAACAAAGCAGTTCCCAAGCACCATATTTGACATATACCTCTATGCAATAAATGTTGAATCAATAAAGGAGGAGTACAAATCTGTAACACTCACAGAGGAGGATGTTGAGAGGATAAGGGAATTTGCACAGGATAAGAATGTGATTAAAAAACTATCAGACAAGATAGCAAGCACACTCTTCGGCCTGGAGATAGAGAAGGAGGCAATACTTCTCCAGCTCTTTGGAGGAGTTCCACTAAAGAGGAGGGATGGTACAAGGATAAGGGGTGATATTCACATACTCCTTGTAGGTGATCCTGGTACTGGAAAATCACAGCTTCTGAAGTACGTTACAAACATTGCCCCAAAGAGTATATACACCTCGGGTAAGGGATCCACAGCAGCAGGATTGACGGCTGCAGCAACAAAGGAGGAGTTTGGTGAGGGAAGGTGGACACTTGAGGCCGGTGCCCTTGTTCTTGCTGACAACGGTATTGCAGCGATTGATGAGATTGATAAGATGGATGACAAGGACAGGGTGGCCATGCATGAGGCAATGGAACAGCAGACAATAACAATATCGAAGGCAGGTATGAATGCGACACTTATGGCAAGATGCTCAATACTTGCAGCTGCAAACCCAAAATTTGGCAGGTTTGACATATCCAGGCCACTATCGGATCAGCTCAACCTACCACCCACACTACTATCAAGGTTTGATGCAATATTCAAGATGCCGGATGTACCCGGTGATATGGATGCAAGGATAGCCGACCACATACTCGATGTTCATATGGAGAAGGAGGGTGAACAGGAGGAGATTGATGACGAATTCTTCAAGAAGTACATAGCCTATGCAAAGAAGCACATAATACCAAAGATAATGCCTGACGCAAGGGAAGAGCTTAAGCAGTATTATCTTAGGATGAGAAACCTATACAACCAGACATCCGCCAAGAGTATACCAATAACAGCCAGACAGATGGAGGCGCTCATAAGACTTACACAGGCATCTGCAAGGGCAAGGCTGAGCAACATTGCAACCGCTGAGGATGCTAGAAGGGCAATAAGGATAATACAGCATTTCATAGAGGATATTGCAACAACACCTGAGGGAACAATAGATATTGACAGGGTGATGGGTACAATACCCTCGAGTGAAAGGAGTAAATATGAGACCGTGGTTGACATAATAAAGGATCTATCCACTGGAAAGGGATATGCAGGGGAGGATGAGATAGTTAGGGAGGCAAAGGTGAGGGCAGGTATTGATGATTTTGAGCTGAGGAAGATAATCCAGGCACTGATGAGGGATAATATAATCTTTATGCCATACAATGGCAGGTATAGGCTCATAGAATGAATTCTTCCCATTGTATTAGAAATATTTTTAAGCAGAAAGAAAATAAGGATTATGGTACCAGGCTAGGCCGGGGGAGGTAGGCGTTCCCCTGTAACTGAAGTCTAGATGCAGGGCGACAGCTGGGGGCGGGAAAAGGTACGGCCCCAGTCCCGTCCTAATAGCTATTGAAGTCCTGTCCTCCGGGATCGGGGGTGGTGTACCTGCTTCCAAAGGGAAGCAAGGGCACCTTTGCCACGGGAAAACCGCCAGGCCCGGAAGGGAGCAGCGGCACCGTGGACCTGCGATGCTCGGAGGGGTGCGGGATGGAGGCAGGGACGGGGATGCTGTGGCCGTACCCCTACCCCACCCCAGTGGCCTGGTACCTAAAATTCAAAGTGGTAAGATGGAATTCAAGATTATTCATGATTCAATCCACGGAAGTATAAGGATAGAGGACCCCCTGCTTTCACTTCTTGAAACACCAGAGGTACAGAGGATGAGCAATGTTAGGCAGCTAGGATTGAATTATCTAGTTTTTCCGGGTGCAAACCACACAAGGCTTGAGCATTCAATAGGGGTATCCCATGTTGCAGGTGAACTTGGAAGCAAGATAGGCCTTGATGAAAGGAGCATATTACTTCTAAAGATATCCGGATTACTGCATGACATAGGTCATCCACCATTTTCCCATGCCATAGAGGAATTCATACATAGAAGAACAGGTCTATACCATGAGGAGATAGGGGAGAGGATAATAAAAGGTGATCTCGATATAATAGGTGAATATCCCGGGGAAAGGAAAAGCATCCAGGAGATCCTTGAGGATAATTCCATAGAAAAAGAGGATGTAATATCCATTATAAAGTTTAAGAAGAATGATCTTTCCTTCAATGAGCACAATACACTTGGTGAGATCATATCCGGTGATCTTGATGCTGACCAGATAGATTATCTTCTCAGGGATGCTCACTACACTGGGGTTGCATATGGCATAATCGATATACAGAGGATTTACAACACCATATCAATCCTTGATGGAGAGGTTGTTTTTGACATAAAGGGTAAGGAGGCACTGGAGGGTCTGATGGTAGCAAGATCTCTAATGTATTCCTCTGTTTATTTCCACAAGACAGCAAGGATAGCCGAGCTCATGGTGACAAGGGCGCTTGAGAAGCTTGATATGGATCCTTTCAGGCTTGTTTCAATGAACGATTCAGAACTCATATCTATGCTAATAAACTCCCAGGGTTTTCCAAGGGAGATAGGGCTCAGGATAAAGTACAGGAACCTTTTCAAGAGGGCATACTACCTGGAGGAGATCCCGGAGGGCCTAAAAAAATTAAATCCAGAGAAGATTGAAAATGAGATTGCGGATGAATCTGGGGTGCCCAGGGATTATGTTATAGTTGATATGCCAATGAACGGTCTCTCCAGGTTCAGCAGCCTTGATGTCAATATGGTAAAGAATGGAAGGATAAGAAGATTGAGCGATGAATCAAGGCTCGTGAAGGCAATAAGATCAAGAAAACCCGTTGATTATGATGTAATGGTTATAACTGAAAAAAAATATGTGGATAAGGTAAACAAAGTGGCAAAAAGGATTTTAGTCTGAGGATTCAGATTCCTCAGATTTCTTCTTCTCTGGCTGTTTTGCACCTGCTGCGCCGCCCTTTGCTGCCACAACATCATCTATTCTGAGTATCATCACAGCGGCCTCTGTGGCTGAATCTATTGCCTGCTGACCCACCCTGATGGGCTCAATTACTCCAAGCTTCCACATGTCCTCTATCTGTCCATTGAACATATCAATGCCATGGTTATTCTTTCCATCCTTGTGAGCCTTTCTGAGGCTTATTATCATGTCTATTGGGTCAAGTCCGGCATTCTCTGCAAGTGTCCTTGGAACAATCTCCATCGCATCCGCAAATTTCTCTATGGCCAGCTGCTCCCTTCCACCCACGGTGGAAGCATATTCCCTCAATCCAAGTGAAATCTCTATGGCTGCGGAACCTGCGCCTGTTACAACCTTTCCATCCTCTATGGCCTTTGCCACAACGTGGAGTGCATCCTGGAGTGACCTCTCAATCTCATCAACAACGTGCTCTGTTCCACCCCTGACAAGTATTGAGACCGCCTTTGGATTCTTGCATCCTGTTACGAATGTGAGGTGGTCCTCGCCTATCTTTATCTCCTCCACCTTCTCTGCCTGTCCAAGGTCGTTTGGTGTGAGATCATCGAGGTTCATCACAATCTTCGCGCCTGTCGCCTTTTCAAGTTTCTCCATATCGCTCTTCTTTACTCTCCTTGCAGCATATATTCCCTTCTTGGCAAGGAAGTGCTGTGCCATGTCATCAATGCCCTTCTGTGAGAAAACAACGTTTGCACCCGTGGCTGCAATCTTCTCAACCATCTCCTTCAGCATCTTTTCCTCTTCCTCTAGGAATGAATGTATCATTGAAGGATCCCTGATCTGTATGTTTGTATCAATCTCAGGTTTCTTTATTTCAAGTGCAGCATTTAATAGTGCAATCTTTGCATTCTTAACGATCTGGGGCATGTCAGGATGTGCCTTCTCCTTATCAACTATTATGCCATCTATTATCTGAGTGTCGTCTATTGATCCACCCTGTTTCTTCACCACCTGCACGTTGTTGAGGTCGGCAATCCTCTTTCCATCGATTGTTTCAACTATCTTTTTTACAGCCTTAACAGATATATCCGCAAGGAGATCCTTGCTCATGCTTGCGCTCTTGCTTCCAAGTGCCGTCATTGCAATCTTCTTGAGTATCTCCTCATCATTTTCAGATATCTTCTTTGAGATCTTTTCAAGTATCTCCTTTGATTTTTCTGCAGCAATCCTGTACCCGGATGAAATCACAGTGGGATGCACATTCTGTTCAAGAAGCTGCTGTGCCTGTTTAAGAAGTTCACCTGCAAGCATGACAGCGGTGGTTGTACCATCCCCCACCTCTGTATCCTGTGTTTTTGCCACCTCCACCATCATCTTTGCGGCGGGGTGTTCCACCTCCATCTCCTTCATTATTGTTACACCATCGTTTGTTATTACAACATCACCAAGGGAATCAACAAGCATCTTGTCCATTCCCCTTGGTCCAAGGGTGGATCTAACTGCCTCAGCAATGGCTATTGCCGCTTGAATGTTATTCTTCATCGCATCCCTTCCTGTTTCCCTCTTCGTACCTTCCTTAAGAATTAATATTGGCTGTCCTGCCATCATCTTTAGTTCACCTCTTTATCGGATAAAATAGTTCTTCTATATAAATATTTCTTATCACTG
>PNIT01000154.1 GCA_002878135.1 Candidatus Aciduliprofundum sp. | reverse complement strand
TAGGTCTTGCTCCTTTAAGACCAATGATATATGAGGTTTTTTCACATAGAGATCTTTATCGCAGAGTGGAAATAGTTTATGGAGCAAGAACACCCCGTGACCTGTTATATAAGGAAGAACTTCAAGTTTGGAGAAAAAGTTCAGAAATACGTCTTCAGGTAACTGTGGATATTGCGGACAGGGAGTGGTATGGAGATATAGGTATGGTAACCTCACGTATTCCAGATATAAAATTTGATCCATCTAATTCCATAGCTTTTATTTGTGGTCCGGAGATTATGATGCATTCCGTAGCAGAAATGCTAGAACTTAGGGGGCTTCAAAGTAATAATATCTATCTTTCAATGGAAAGGAATATGAAATGCGGAATGGGACAGTGTGGTCATTGTCAGTTTGGCCCATATTTTGTCTGTCGTGATGGTCCTGTTTTTCCGTACAGTAAATTGGAAAAATTTATGTCTGTAAAGGAGGTGTGACTATGACAGATTTAAAAAAACCTAAGGTTGGCATATGGAAATTTACATCCTGCAGCGGTTGTCAGCAGGTATTGTTGAATTGTGAGGATGAACTTTTGGAATTGGCTGAGGTGATTGAGATAGCAAACTTCCGTGAGGCATCTAGCATTCAATTAAACGATAAATACAATATCTCCCTCGTTGAGGGATCAATTACTACTTTAGAGGATGCAAGAAAAATTCAGGAGATAAGAACAAAATCAAAAATTCTGATTACCATTGGGGCCTGTGCTACTGCTGGAGGTATTCAGGCTCTCCGTAATTTTGCTAATGTGGATGAATTCCGGAATATTGTTTATGCAAAGCCTGAATATATTTCCACTCTATCCACCTCTACACCAATTCAGGAACAAACTTTGAATTACGTGGATGCCCCATAAATAAATATCAGTTTCTTGATGTTATAATCTCTTTTCTATCAGGCCGTAACCCAAATATTCAAAGAGAAAGTTTATGTTCAGAATGTAAAAGAAATGGAAATATTTGTGTGATGGTAACGCGCGGAATTCCTTGTTTAGGACCTATTACCCAGGCGGGTTGTGGAGCCATTTGTCCATCCTACAAT
>PNIT01000020.1 GCA_002878135.1 Candidatus Aciduliprofundum sp. | reverse complement strand
TGAAGGCAAAGAGGATAAAAAAATTCAAGAACCACGAACAGTTCCTCCTGTCCATGCTGCATCTGTATGAAAATGCAATGGTTTCAGAGAGGCTGAGACCATGAAAATAGGAACGGAACTTACCATTCACTTGAACATACTTGCCTTCATCGGTGGTACTGGTTTTGTCTTACTGCTCAGGGGTGAAATACTCATAGGATCCATTATGTTGCTGGCAAGCGGAATATATGGCAACATATTTGCTAGGCATATCTCAAAAAAGATAATGAAAACTCTCACAAATCTTTTGGTATTGCTCAAAAAATGAGTTGGAGGAATTTTATTATTATTTCCGCATCTCTGGGATAAAGCCTTTTGATCTCTTCCATTATTTCATTGCGTTTTTCTGCAGATGCACTCTCCCAGTCAGCGAATGCACTTCTTATGTTCTCTATCATCTCCTCCCTTGACCTGTTGAATGATTCAAAGGATGCTTTTGCGAACCTGTTCCTGACCTCTTCCTGCTTCGGTGTGGGGTTTTTTACCGTATATGGCAATCTCCTTACATATACTGTGCCGTTCTTGTTTCTGCAGAACTGAACCTCGACTTCTTCACCGTTTTCAAGCCTGATTTTGAATTTCATAGCAATCTACCGTATTTTCCTATCCTTTCCTCTTCTACGGTATTTAAAGCATATATCCAGTATAGTGTTGCCGTTTTTCCCGGCTTTGGTCTGGTAATCCTGCCCAGCCTCTGGATCATATATCTCGGTGTATCTCTTGATGTTGCCAGCCATATTGCCTTATCCACATCCGGTAGATTCACACCCTCTTCCAATGCAAATACGGAAAGCAGAACCTTTATTTTCCCTTTTGAAAATTCATCAAAGTATTTGAACCTATCTTCAAGCCTAACATTCGCAGTAATGAGAGCGTTTGAAATACCATTCCTGTCCAGAATGCTTTTAAATGTCTGTGCGGATTCTATTGTTTCAAGAAAAACAATGAACTGTGAATCAGGGTTGGACTGTATGATTTCTAGTGCTTTTTGCATTTTTGTCATATTATTGGAAAGAACTCTCCTCCTGTCCTGCAATGCTTTTAA
>PNIT01000104.1 GCA_002878135.1 Candidatus Aciduliprofundum sp. | reverse complement strand
AGGCATCATCGAGAGGAAGGGTAGCAATAGCACTCATGGCTTTCTCAGGATTGAGACCTGAATCCTTAGGAAATTACGATGGAACGGATGGCATAAGGCTCGGTGATCTCAAGGAACTTAATCTAGATACCCTGGAATTTGAGAAATCTCCAACAATACTGATAGTAAGGTCATCTCTGAGCAAGGCCAGGCATCAGTATTTTACTTTTGTTCCTGAGGAAGGGATCACATATATCAAGGAATACCTGATTGAAAGAAAAAATAAAGGTGAGAAATTTACCTATGACACACCTTTGTTAATCTTTGAAGGAAAGGGAATTAAATCACACACCATGCTAAGGACACAACTCGTTACAAGGGATATCAGAGAAGCAATACGTAATGCTGGACTTAATATGAGACCCTACGTTTTAAGGGGGTACTTTGATACTGCACTGGATATTTCAGAGTCAAAGGGCCTGATATCGCATCCCTGGAGGATGTTCATAATGGGTCACAAGGGTGATATTGAGGCAAGGTATTCAACGAACAAGAGGCTACCACCAGATATGATTGAGGAAATGAGGGAATCCTATAAAAAATGCACAAAATACATTGAAACCATGGTGAGAGAGCCTGGCGTGAATGATGCAAAGATATTCTTTATGAAACAGTTATTGTTGGCTGTAGGCTACAAGGAAGATGAAATAGAAAGGATAGACCTCGAGCATATATCAGACGAGGATTTCCAGAAGATATTGAGGGACAAAGTGGTAGGAGCAATGACAAACAACGGAAACAAGCAAAAAGTGATCTCAATAAACGAGGTAGAGAAGTTCATTGAGCAGGGCTACGAGTTCGTTGCATCACTTCCTAATGGGAAGGCAATCATGAAATTGCCTTTTTGAAATTCTTTACAATTCACAGATCGCTATTAGCTAATTTTTCTAACTGTTCTTCCGATAATTTCGTTGCTTCTAGCTTATTTTCAAAGAGTATTTCCCATTTTTTTGTTCTTTTTATTAATCTTGAAAACAACAATGTGATAATTATCCTTGAAAATCTTTCGATTAAGATATTTTAAAAGGACTTTTTTAGGTGCTGTT
>PNIT01000113.1 GCA_002878135.1 Candidatus Aciduliprofundum sp. | reverse complement strand
TTTTGATAGATAATTATAAACCTTGTTTGCATCGCTCAGAAAATCATTAAGCCATGGTTCCCACCATAACTGCAATATCTTTTTTGTCAGAATACTGTAAGTGCCAGTAACATAGTTCTGCAGTATTTCTCTAGGGTTTACCCAATCCTTTATTGCAGTTTTTAGCCATACAGGTTTAAACCAGACAAAAAAATAGGAAAGAAGGATTGAAAAATTTTCATCTGATGGTTGCATTGCTAGATTTATAGCCTCAAATATATCCACAGTTTTTTTCTTTAAATTCATATGAATCTACTCTTTATTCCGTATTTTTTTCTGTTTCTTTCGATTCATTTTCTTGCTGTGCTTGTGCTTCCTGAACAGCCTGTTTACTCTGTTCTATCATTGCCTTGACATCATCTGGATATTTCATAGCATTTTCTTTGAACTGTTGAAGTGTGACTTTATTGTCCCCATCAAATTTATAAAGAATACCATATTTATCCATTAATCCCTCTGGAGTTTCTTTCATTGTATTGATATAATCCTCGATTTCGGGATCAATGCTTTCCTGCTCAGGTGGTTGCTGTTCTGGTAGAGGAGGAGGGGGTGGTGTTGGTGGAGGAGTTTCCTTCGGTGTTTCCTGATTGTTCTGTTTTTGTACTGGTGGTGGAGGGGGCGGTACTGGTTGCTGAGGTTCTTCCTGAATTGGTTGCACCTGCCTTTTTTCCTTCTTTGTTGCCTGTGCAGATGCAAATCCGCCGACAATATTAGACACTGTTGAGCCTATCTGTTCTATAGCCTTTAGATAATCCCCGGGCTTCCAGTCCTCACCTGCTGCAGGTAGACCCTGTTTAGGGCCCCATCCCATCATCTCAGCATATTGTCTTACCGCATTATTTAACTCTGTTACTTTTGACAGTTCGTCAAGAAAGCCACCCCCACCCTGTGATCTTGCCTGATTAATTTGCATAAGTAGCTGGTTAATATAATCTTTCATTTGTGATATTGTCATTTCATTTGTTTTTCTCATCTCATCTATCTGTTTCTGGTGTTCTTTAGTTATGTTTTCGATCTCCTTCTGTTTTTGCTGTTCAGATTGCATTT
>PNIT01000151.1 GCA_002878135.1 Candidatus Aciduliprofundum sp. | reverse complement strand
AACCATCAATGGAGAATGAAAAAATTATTTAATAAAGGTTCCCTTATACCAAAAAGGTGGTAAGATGAATCTCTATGAATTCCAGGGTAAGGAGTTATTCAGGAAGTTCGGCATACCTGTACCAGATGGATATGTAATAAAGGCACCCGAGGAGGTAAGGGATGACATATTCCCAGCAGCACTTAAGGCGCAGGTACTTGTGGGTGGAAGAGGAAAGGCGGGTGGCATAAAATTTGCAAACAGCAGGGAAGAGGCAATAAACATGGCAAGGGATCTTCTATCACAGACCATAAAGGGTTCAAAGGTGAAATATGTTCTTGTTGAAAGGAAGATAAACATAGATAAGGAGCTATACATATCGATTACCATAGACAGGAGCAAGAGAAGGCCACTGGTTATGGCCAGCACTGAGGGTGGTGTTGAGATAGAGAGCGTTGAGGAAAGCAAGATACACATGAAATGGATAGATCCAATGCATGGATATTCACCATACATTGCAAAGATATTAGCAAAAAAGCTCAACCTGACGGGCGATATCGCTAAGCAGTTCTCAGAACTTCTCTCAGGAATGAGCAGACTCTTTGAAGAATATGATGCTGAGCTTGTTGAGATAAATCCTCTTGTAATAACAAAGGAGGGTAAGTTAATAGCAGCAGATTCAAAGGTGATAATCGATACGGATTCACTCTTCAGGCACAGGGATGTACCAGTTAACCTGGATGACCTCACGGAGCTTGAGAGGTATGCAAAGGAGAAGGATTATTCATTTGTTGAGCTTGATGGAGATATAGGCGTGATTGCAAATGGTGCGGGTCTCACCATGGCTACATTGGACTCATTACTCCTACATGGTCTTAAACCTAGAAATTTCCTTGACCTGGGTGGAACAGACAGCGTAGATATTGTCAAGAATGCATTCCCATTGATTATGAAGGCCAATCCTAAAATGATATTCGTGAACATCTTTGGTGGTGTCACGAAGTGTGACACAGTTGCAAATGGTATAGTCCTGGCAAAGAAGGAGTTCGGAATAGACAAGCCCATAGTGGTGAGATTGAATGGAGTGCATGAAGAGGAGGGAAGGCAGATATTGAAGGAGAATGGCATAGAAGCGTTTGCAAATATGCCGGAGGCGGTGAAAAAGGTGGCGGAGATCTACAGTAGAATATCTAAGGGGGTGAGCTGAATGGTTTATATAAACAAGGAGACAAGGGTGATAGTTCAGGGAATCACAGGCCATCAGGGATCATTTCACAGCAATGAGATGCTGAAATTTGGAACTAAGGTGGTGGCAGGCATTAGCCCTGGGAAGGCAGGAACAAAGGTAAATGGAATTCCCGTGTTTGACAATGTTGAGGAAACACTGCATCTTGAACCTGATGCCACGATGATATCGGTCCCGGCACCATATGTAAAGGATGCATTCTATGAGGCCCTTGACCATGGCATAAGGGTAATATACATACTTACCGAACACGTCCCTGTGCATGATTCCATGGAGATGGTCAACGATGCAAGGCTCAAGAATGCTGTTGTTATTGGCCCCAATGGACCGGGAATAACAGTTGTGCATGAAGGTACGAAGATAGGCATAATGCCAAACCACATATTCAGGAAGGGTAATGTGGCGGTCATATCCAGATCGGGAACATTGACATATGAGATAGTGAAATCCATAACGGATGCAGGCATGGGTGAGAGCACTGTCATAGGCCTGGGCGGTGATGCAATCGTTGGTCTCAGCTTCATGGATGTGCTTAAGGAACTGAGGAAGGAAAGGCAGACCAGGGCAGTGGTACTCGTGGGTGAGATAGGAGGTACAGCGGAGGAAGAGGCTGCAGAATACATAAAAAGTGAATTTAAAAAGCCAGTTGTAGCCTACATAGCCGGAAGGAGTGCACCACCAGGTAAAAGGATGGGTCATGCAGGTGCAATAATTACAAGGGGAAAGGGAACAGCCGAGAGCAAGATAAAGGCATTGAATTCAGCCGGTGTGGATGTGGCAGATTACCCCCAGGACATACCTGTACTACTGCAGAAAAAATTGAAAAAGTGAACGCAGGGGTATCCGAGCCTGGTCAAAGGAGCGGGACTTAAGATCCCGTGTCGTAGGACTACGAGGGTTCAAATCCCTCCCCCTGCATTTTTTTCAGAAAGATTAAATAATTAGAATTTATCACGTAAAGGAAAACTCCAACTAAGGTGTATCAAAATGAAAATGCCTACCAAGGTAAAAAGGTACTGTCCGTACTGCAAGAGGCACACGGTCCATGAGATAGAGAGGGTAAAGAAGAGAAAGGCGAGCGAGCTCAGATGGGGGCAGAGGAGATTCAGGAGAGTAACCTCTGGTTACGGTGGTTTTCCCAGGCCAAAGTTTGAGGGCAGGGAAAAGCCCACAAAAAGGATAAACATAAGGTACAGGTGCACTGTATGCCACAGGGCGCATACGGTTCCCATGTGGAGGGCAAAGAAATTTGAGCTCGTGGAGGTAGATTAACTTGGATAAGGAGTTTAAGGTTCCAAAGGATCTTGAGAGAAAATTCATAAAGATAAAGTGCAAGGACTGCGGCAATGAGGAGATAACATACATAAGGGGAAGCACTGTTGTTGTTTGTTCAGTATGCGGTTCAACACTTGCAGTCCCAACAGGTGGCAAATTACTTGTTAAGGGTGAAATAACGGGGACCTTTGAATGAGGAAGGAATTTCCTGAAGTAGGTGATCTCGTAATAGGAACCATAGAATCTGTAAAGGATTATGGCGCATTCGTTGACCTTGATGAATACCCGGGGAAGAAGGGTTTTATACACGTTAGTGAGGTAGCATCGGGCTGGGTAAAGTACATAAGGGATTATGTGAGGGAGGGGCAGAAGGTGGTCTGCCAGGTCATTGATATAAACAGGGAGAAGGGGCACATAGACCTCTCCCTGAAGAGGGTAAATGAACACCAGAGAAGGGAGAAGGTGCAGGAATGGAAGAATGAGCAGAAGGCCAGGAAGCTCCTTGAGATAGTAAGGGAGAGATCAGGAAAAATTGATATGGACAGGATTGCAGAGGATCTTGAGAGCAATTATGGAACACTTTATGCCGCATTTGAAAGTGCCTCATACAATCCGGAGGAATTCGAGAAGGCAAACAGGGGTGAATGGGTAAGGCATTTCATAGATGTTGCAAGGGAAAACATAGAACCACCTGAGGTAAAGATATCAGGATTTGTTGAGATTTCACTCAACACAAGGGATGCCATAGACCATATAAGGGAAGCACTTCTGGCGGTTCACAGGCCAGAGGATGGCGTTACTGTTCAGTATACTGGTGCACCAAGATACAGGATAATAGTTGTTGCACCAGATTATAAAACTGCAGAGGCAAAGCTGAGGGATGCTGCAAACAAGGTAATAGAAAAAATAAAGAAATCTGGTGGCACTGCAGATTTTATAAGGAAGGTGGAATGATTTGAAGACAAGGATAAGGAAGTGCCCCAGGTGTAAGGTATATACATTAAAGGAGAAATGCCCCAGATGTGGCAATGATACAGTTTATATAGCACCACCACGTTTTTCCCCCGTGGACAGATATGGTGAGTACAGGAGAAAATACAGGATGGAGGTAGAAAAAAATGGATAACGTTCTTGTGAAGATTTACAAAAAGCCAAAGTTGAAGAATCCCATACTCATAGAGGGATTGCCTGGAGTAGGTAATGTGGGCAAGCTTGCTGCGGAATATCTTGTTAGCAAGCTCAATGCTGAAAAGTTTGCAGAGATATATTCAAAGTATTTTCCACCGCAGGTGTTGATAAATGATGATGGTACACTTTACCTTGTTAAGAATGAACTTTATTATCTTAAAACAAGGGGCAAGAGTGATCTCATATTCCTTGTTGGTGATTATCAGGGTCTTTCCAATGAGGGGCAGTTTGAGCTCTCCTACAGGGTTCTTGAGATAGCAAAGATGATGAATGTGAAATTCATCTATACGCTGGGAGGATTCGGGACAGGGCAGCTGACAGATCAGCCAAGGGTATTCGGTGCTGCTACCAATGTGGAGATTGTGGAGAAACTGAAGAACCATAATGTTGTTTTTTCATCAGGTGAACCAAGCAATGGCATAGTTGGTGCTGCAGGTCTCCTGCTTGGCCTGGGTATGAACTTCTTCGATATGGAGGGTGCATGCCTGATGGGTGAGACATCTGGATACTTCACAGATCCCAAGGGTGCAATGGCAGTTCTAAAGGTTCTTGTAAGCATACTAAAGCTTAATGTTGATTTCAAGGATCTTGAGGCAAGGATACAGGCCCTGAATGAGCTAACACAGAAGATGCAGGAACAGGTTGAACAGAAGGTAAAGAAGGAAGACCTCGGTTACATAGGATAATACTACGCGGGGAGAGGGATTCGAACCCTCGAATCCTTTCGGATAACGGCTTAGCAGGCCGTCGCCCTACCGCTAGGCTATCCCCGCTCAATGGGAAAATGTAATATCTATAAATTAATTTTCCCCTCGGATGCTCTACATAGTCACAACCACTGGCAGATGCAATTTAAAATGCAGGTATTGCGGTGGATCATTCAGGGAGGATATTGTTCCCTACGATGTAAGGTATGATATTGATGCTCTTTCGCACATCATAAACAGGGATGCTGATGCCACCGTAGTTTACTATGGGGGTGAACCACTCCTCAACTCTGAATTTATAAGGAGATTGAATTCAAGGATTAAGGATAAAAGGATAGGTATACAGACAAATGGCACACTTGTTAGGAATTTTGATGAGGACTTCTGGAATGCATTTGATTTTGCCCTGCTCTCGGTGGATGGAAGGGAGGAAATTAACGACCTGAACAGGGGAAGGGGTGTATACAGGAAGGTGATTGAATCCGCAGGGTACCTTAAATCTTTTGGCATTGAAACAATAGCAAGGATGACAGTAACGGAGTATACGGACATATATGAGGACGTCATGCACCTTTACGGGCTTGGCCTTTTTGACAGGATCCACTGGCAGCTGGACGTGGTGTGGGACGGAAGATGGGATCTGTTAAAATTTGCGGAATCCTCATACCTTCCAGGACTAAGGAGGTTGATGAAGGAATTCATGCATAATGCTTCCAGGGGTGATATAATGGGTATTGTTCCATTCCTTGGTATTCTTAGCGCTTACTATTTTGAGCCATACACACATTACCCCTGCGGAGCAGGACAGGGATCCATAACGGTCAACACGGACGGGAGGGTACTTGCATGCCCCATAGCTGCAGAATATACCTGGAATAACCTGGGAAATTTGTATAATTTTAGGAGAATTTCATCACCTGATTGCAGTGGATGCGAATACTTCAGGTACTGCGGTGGAAGATGCCTGTTCTCGTATATGGAGAGGTACTGGGGTGAGGAAGGATTCAGGGAGATATGCGAGGTGACAAGGAGAACGGTGGATATAGTCCTTGAAAATGTAAAAGATCTGGATGAACTCATTGGAAGGGGAACAATTAAAAGGGAGGATCTGAGGTACGATCCACTTAAGGATTCTACAGAGGTGATCCCCTGATCCCTTTCTCTATCCTATCCATGATTTCATTGAATATGGACTCAAATCTCTCAGGTGGAACGCTTATCATGAAGTTAACCTTACCCCCACCCTTTAGATTCCTCTCCCCAATAAACTCAGACCAGGAGAAATCAATGCCCGTTGAGTTTATTACCTCCACTCTTCCCATGGATTTCCTTCCTATTATGATTACACACCTTTCACTTTCTGAGATTGAGTATGCCCTCTTCTGTATACCCTTAAAATCACCAATCTCAGCGGTGGTGTAATATACATTTACATTATCTACAATCTTTTTTTCGAAGCTGAACATGGTCTCTGTGATTCTGAAATAATCCTCCCTCAACTTTTCTATCTCTTCCTTCATATTCTTTATCCTTTCAGTTATTGATGAGTATTCATTGAGCAGATGCCTTATCCTCCTGTATTCATTCTTTGAAAATTCAATCTCCCTTCGGGCTTCGGAATCCACCATAAATATTATCTCATTGTACCTTGAATACCTCAATCTTTTTACATATATCCCCCCTATCTCGCCCGTATCTTTTACATGAATACCTGAACAGGCTGAGGAATCGAAATCACCAATCCTTACAATCCTTACCTCCTCATCCCTTATCCTATCCCTCCTTATCCTCACATCCCCTGTATCCTGGATACTTCTCTTCTCAATGGTTACCTGTATTTTATCCCCTATTATTGAGTTTGCAATGTTCTCTGCCCTTTCTATCTCATTTAGAGTAACGTTACCTTCAACAAAAAGTATGGATTCTGGTATATCAAACTCCACCTTTACAAACTTTATATTTGAGACCTTTTCCAGGGATCTGTAGAGCACATGCTCACCTGTATGTGATTTCATCAGGTAATACCTCCTTTCCCAGTCGAGGATAAGTGTGCCCTCATCACCAGGTTCACCCTCTAGGATCTCTATCCTGTGCCATATTCCATCCCCATCCTTTCTTACATCTGTGATCCTTGCTAGAAATGAATCTCCCTTAAAGTATCCAGTATCGTGTGGCTGTCCGCCTCCACCGGGGAAAAGTATGGTATCATCGAATTTAATAAAATCGCCCCTTCTGGATATCACCCTTACCTTCAATTCCCTGAGATACGGATCCTCGTAATACATCGGCATTATCAAGAGAAATGCATACAATGAATTTATTTTTTGCCTATCCTGGAGGGCCACCAGTTATATTTCTTCATTATGAGCATCACAGATGGAATGAATATCATCCATGAGATCAGGGTATCAGCCAGAACTCCAAGGGCAAGGCCCACGCCCACCTCCTGTATTATGGCTATGGATGTGAAGTAGAGTGAAAGGAATGTGGCGATGAGTATTGTTCCAAGTATTACTATCACGGATCCATTCTCATAGAGTGATGTCCTAATGCCCTCCTCATCATCCCTGCCCTTCATTACCTCCTCCCTTACCCTTGTTATCATGAATATGTCGTAGTCAAGGCCTACTGCAAGGAGTGTGATGAATACGAACATAGGCATGAATATGAGAATGGGCATGTGGAATGTGTAATAGAATATAAGATAGCTTATTACAAGTGAGAATGTGACTATGCCAATAACCATGAGCACAAGCCTTAGGGGTGTGAAAAGGGAATTTAGCTGTACAACAAGTACAAAGAATGCAGCCACCGATAGAATAGGTACAATTGACTGGAATGCTGTCAGAGTTCTCTGATTAGCATCTATGAGACCCTGAGCAAGGCCGCCTATGTACCAGGTAACGGATGAGTTTACAATCCTTCCCATGCTGGATGAAATTTTATTCACAAGATCCATTGCACCGTTGGTCCAGGAAAGCATTGAGGTCTGGAAGTATATGACAACTGTTCTGTTATCCTTGCCTATGTAGGTGTTTATCTGTGATATGTATATGTTCCTTGTGATATTGTTATATATGTTAAGGGAATCCGGGGATATATATTTACCGAATGGATAGGTAGGGCCATAGACGAATGAGATCTTGCCCGTTGACAGAAGATAATTCTCCACACCTGTAACAACATTCATCTCATTCATATTGTATGTACCATTCCTGATAACGGGTGAAGGGAAGACAAGTATTACATAGTTCTGGAATACGGAATCACCCCTGAATGTCTTGTTTATTATCTCAACAGCATTCAATCCGCTTTCATGGGGTACGAGCTGGAAAACATCCATGCCTGAGGGTGTGATCTCATATATATAGAGGGATCCAAGTGTTAGAATTATGAAGATCACCAGCAATGCCTTACTGTATTTTCTGTCGAACTTGAATACAGATTCCATTATCCTGAGGGAAACCTTACCTGTGCTTTCAATCCTTCCTGGCCAGAAAATCCTCCTCCCCAGGATGAACATTAGGGAAGGTAGGAATGTGAGTGCAAGTATGAGTGTTATTGTTATGGATATGGCATTTGTTAGACCAGAATCGCTGAAGAGCGGAACATTCATAAGCCAGAGAAGTACATAGGAAAGTATCACAGTGAGGCCGCTGGTGAAAACGGCGTGACCTGCCCACTCAACAGTGTTGAGTGCTGCCTCCCCATTACCCCTCTTAAGTTCATTCCTGAACCTTGAAAGCATGTAAACACTGTAGTCTGTAGTAAGGCCCAGGAGAAGTATGAGTAGGAGAGTAGGTGTAATGAAGGTTACCTGTGAATGCAGTATGTACTTGTATAGAAATGCGTTCAGACCAAGGGATATATCGGATGAGATGCCGAACATAAGAATTGGTAAAAGGCCTGAGACTGGTGATCTGAAGAATGCTATGGAGATTGCTATGGCCGCAATTACACCTATGGCCAGTGCCCTCATCATTCCTGAATTTGTCTGATTGGTGAGCTGACCCTCAATGGCCTTTTCACCACCTATGAGGTATGGACCCAGTTTTCCTATATAATGCCTTGCGGTTGAATTTATTATATCGAGCGTGGAGAGAGGTGCATTCTCGTCAAGGTTTATTAGAATTATGGAAACATTACCAACATAGCTTACAAATTTATGGTAGATGTAATCTGATGGTATAACAGGGTAAGTGGTAAAATTGTATTCAAGGAGTGTGGAATTTACAAGTTTTTCCACATCCGAATTGTTTAGCCTGTAAAGATAGGAATTCAGTGTGGCGTTGTTGAGCAGGGTCAATGGATTTCCGTAGAAGTTCCTTTCAAGAACATCCGAAGCATAAAGGATGGATGTGTTCGTTAAATTCACTGAATAGTATGCATTCCTTACAAAATTCAGAGGATCCACATCAATATCTTTCAGAAATTTCATGATGGTGGAGTTCCTCGAATAGAAATATGATATATGTGTTAATGTATAATTCAATGTATCATTTGTCCTGAATATATCTGAAAGATAGCTGTTTCCCAGTATACTGCTCATGTTAAGGTCCCTGAAGTATACTGAGGCATAATCTATGGCCAGGGAAATATAGTTAACATTTCCTGTTACAGTATAAACAAAATAATGAACGCCGAAGGGGAGCAACTGCACAAGCGAATAGTTTGATGAAATGCCAGATGATATCTGATCCACTGCGAAATTCTTTATTGCACTATCATTCATATAGTTCATCTCATTGAAATTCTGAACCAGAAGCTGCCAGAATTCAATGAAATATCCCGAGTACATTGTGGAGAATGAGGAGTTATGAACAGTCATGTATATGCTATAATACTCTACGAGATCAGCCATGGATGGAGATGTGATCGTATAGTTCCAGAAGTATGTGAAATTGTTGAAATATTCAAGTGGCATTTTTCCAGCGGCAGAAAAATATGAGTTAATGAAGCCGACAGTCTCCCTATATGCGATGAGTTCAGCCAGCTGGATTCCCATACCCTTTTCAACTGAATATATGAATACATTCTTGTAGAATTCAGGAATGCCGTAAATAATCAATAATGCATTCCTTGTGTTATTGAATAGCATTATATAATTCAGATGCGTTTCATTGGCCAATCTAACAATGGCATCCATATAAAGTTTTGAATAATTTACAAATGAGTATATCTTAATCACGGTTTCCCTAGTCTCATTGTTGAGTGTGTATATGCCTGAAAGCATGCCCTTGGCGCTTGTGGAGAAATTGAGAAGTAGAGATCTCTCCACAGTATATATGGAATCTATGCTAACATTGTACCTCTTCAGGATTGTATTATTGAGTATTTCATTCTGCATGGAAATTACACTTTCAGTAACCACCCTGGAATTTACTGAAGAATTTTCAATAAGTATGAAATCGAGGGATGATGAGCTATTGTTGCTTGAACCAAACTCCTGTGAGAGTATGCTGGATGCCTTTCCTGACATTGAATTGCTTGTAACAACACTCCCCGCAATATCATATGATGTTTCCTGGAATATTAAACCAGTGAATGGTAAAAAAATGAGGGCAAGTATTATCCATACTGCTATTATATATTTTCCACGCCTTTCCGTAAATCTACCCAGGCCATGGAAGAGTTTTTCAAACATACTGGGGTAAATTAAATATATCTATAAAAACTTTAATGATTGTTAACTATCACTTTAATCATCCCTCCGTATAATTTCTCATTACAAAATAACTGTATATCTTGAATATAACTTCCTGGATCTTATATTCATCCTTTTTAGCCCTTACTATTTCACCTACAACTCTCTTTAATCCTGAGAAAAATATCTCAATTAGCCATCTTTTTCCATAAT
>PNIT01000092.1 GCA_002878135.1 Candidatus Aciduliprofundum sp. | reverse complement strand
TATTTTCATCACTGATAAAATTATATATTTCATTTAATATAACGCCATCCCAGGTTTGAGACAAGTTTATGACCTCTCTTTTCGTTAGCTCTTCGGAAAATTTAAAGATAAGGTCCTCAAGTTTGGTGTCAATCTGCTCCAGGGTCTTTATTAACGTCAATGTTTCACGTCCCCTCCAGCTGTGTTCCACAGGCAAACCTGTTTTATTAGCAAATTTCAATTTCCCCCACCATTTAAGCCTTAGGTATAAGAGGTAATTCCTGATTTCCGCAAAATCAGCTGTCATGGATTCGTCTGCCACTTCTGGTAGTTCCACTGGACTAGGCGTGGCATTGATTTTGATCATACGGCTAACAACCCCCTCATCCTGTGGCATCCTGCGGAGTGCTAATGCTGTCAATCCAAAGGATCTAAAGACGTCATTTCGCCTGGTCGTTGCGTTATATCTTGCGATGGGAGTTCCATCGAAACGGGCGTTGAGGAACTGAACAACTTCACTTTCGGAACTGGTATCCCGTTGATCGGCCTCGTCGATACAGAGAGTCGCTGAACCCCAAGGCTCTACCATTCTAAACAGAGACGGCATTCTCGATGTATTCAAAACATAGAGCGGGCGGTAAGCAACCTGCCTCACAATACTCAACCATCTCTTTTTTCCACCACCCGCGGTGCCTACAATCCCGATAAGCCCAGCCACTTTTTCAATGGAGGTATCGGTGAATATCACATCCAAAAACCATGAGGATATGGCGATTAGAATTTGTATATTAAAGACGATCTCCTCCTCAGGAGAAATATAAAGGTATTTTGATGCTTTTTCTTTTATTTTATCAAAAATATATATGATAGGGTAATCTGTTTCAGGCATCCACGGAGCGTCAGGCAAAATAATCTGACTATATTTAATGGATTCATTAACCAACGGCTTATATATTATCTGCTTTCCGTTAACTACTTTTGGTACTGGGTAGTACTCAGCAAAATTCATTTCCCCTGTTTTGGTGTCGTAGATGACGTATTTTGAACCAGCTACTTGTTCTATTATATTAGAATTATCTATAAAAAAGGTTTTATTTATTTTCACAAAATC
>PNIT01000058.1 GCA_002878135.1 Candidatus Aciduliprofundum sp. | reverse complement strand
AAATGGCAAAATTTTGGAAAATTTTTTAAATTGTTACCAGGTTAGAAAAGAATATTTTTAAATATTTTCCTGCAATCTCCTGTATATGATTTATGAATTTGAGGGAAGGATACCCAAGATCTCACAGAATGCTTATGTTCACGAGAGTGCAGTTGTGATAGGCGATGTAACCATCTCTGACGGGGTATACGTTGCACCGAATGCAACAATAAGGGGTGATTACGGAACCATTTTCATAGGTGAAAATACTGCTGTAGAGGATAATGTTGTTATACATGCAAGGCCAGGTGAGGTAACTAGGATAGGCAGATGGGTGACAATAGGCCATGGATCAATCATACACACAGCCACAGTGGATGATTATGCTGTTATAGGAATGGGATCAGTCATAACAGATTATGCACATGTTGGATCATGGGCAGTAACTGCCGAGGGGAGCGTTGTTAAAATAAGGCAGACAGTGGATCCTGAAACCATTGTTGCTGGTGTACCCGCACAACCGAAATCAAAGATAAATGAGGATTATAAAAAGCAGTGGACAGAGTTTAAGAAGATATACGTATCCTTCACTGAAAG
Organism: Candidatus Aciduliprofundum sp.; assembly: GCA_002878135.1. GTDB lineage: Archaea > Thermoplasmatota > Thermoplasmata > Thermoplasmatales > ARK-15 > ARK-15. The sequence continues at coordinate 9,801 of PNIT01000058.1, read as the reverse complement.
GTATAAGAAAAACCTGAGGAGGATTGATCATGTATAATATAATTGTTTGTTTCAAACAGATATTGGATATAGACCAGATGAAGATTGATGAGAAGACACAGGAACCCATTACAAAGAATCTTCCATACAGACTTGAGGATCTAAGCAAGAATGCTATTGAGGAGGCAGTCAGGATAAAGGAGAAACATGGTGGTAAGGTGATAGGTATCACATTCGGCGGAGAACAGGCAACACTCGCAATGAAGGAGGCCCTCGCCATGGGTGTGGATGAGGGTATAATATTAAAGGGTTATAAGGAGAACAACCCTGAGTTAACCAGCGAGGTACTTGCAAAGAAGATATCCACACTGAAGTATGATATAGTGATAATGGGTAATGCAAGCGCAGACAGTTATACAGGCCTCGTCCCCGGAAAGGTTGCAAGGAAATTGAATATACCAATCCTTGGAAATGCCATTAAGCTTGAGCTCCAGGAGAATGTTGCAAGGATCACCAGGAGCATGGAGGATGTTAACTACATAGTTGAATCAAAACTGCCTGCGCTTATTACTGTTGAGCAGGAGATAAATGAGCCAAGGCTACCTCCACTCATACAGATAATGGCTGCCGGAAGAAAACCCATGAAGGTGGAGGAGATTCAGGTGAATGTACAATCCAGCAAAAGGGTGATATACAACAAGGCGCCTAAGAGTGATAGGAAGAGGATAATATTTGAGGATATTGATAAGGGTGTGGAAGAGGTAACGAGGTTTTTAAGGAGTGAGGCAAAATGAATGCAATGATATTCTCAGAAAAGGGTGAGCTTGCAGCACAGATAGCAACGATGTTCAGGGGTAAGTATGATTTTGATATTTATACCACATCAGATTTCCCACTGGATTCATACGGTGCAAGGAATGTTTTCAAATTGACTGGCCCCTCCATATATGCTGATAACATTTCGGAATTCCTTGCCAGGATATTCAGGGAAAAGAACTACGATTTTATTGCCATAGGATCATCTGTAATGGGCAGGGAGGTTTCCTCATTACTTTCGGAGATATTACATCTTGAGGCTATAACGGAGATAATGAAGCTTGAATTGAATGGTGAATATTTTGTTACTGAAAGATTCTTCTATGGTGGTAAAACTGTGATAAGAGAGGAGTCAAGGGCAAGGATATTCACTTTCCTTCCTGGTCTGGTGGATCCAATGCCCGTGGATACTAAATCAACCATATCACAGCTTGAGGTAGATATACCCTCCAATGTAAAAATAGTGAACAGGATTGAGAAACCAAAGGGAAGCGTAAACCTTGAAAAGGCAGAAATAATAGTATCTGCAGGAAGGGGCATAGGTAAGAAGGAGGGCCTTGGTATAATTCAGCAGCTAGCAGACATACTCCACGGTGAGGTGGGTGGATCTAGACCGGTCTGCCTTGATTACCACTGGCTCAGTGAGGAGAGGCAGGTTGGCCTTTCTGGAAAGAGGGTGAAGCCAAAGATATACATCGCTGTGGGCATATCTGGGCAGGTACAGCACATAGCTGGAATGAGGGGTTCAAAGACAGTTATTGCAATAAATAAGGACAAAAATGCACCAATATTCAACGAGTGCGATTATGGCATAGTGGGTGATCTTTACACTGTCTTGCCAAGACTCATAGAGAATCTGAAAAAATGAACAGTGATGCAGAGATTAGGATTGATACCCCAAATGCAGGCATAATATGCAAATCCATTGGAGTTGAGGGTAAGAGGAGTATACCAAGGACGGAGGTAAACATTGACTGCAGTGATGATAATTTAACAATAAGGATAAGTGCATCCGATATAAATGCCCTCAGGGCAGCAATAAACTCATATATGAGATGGATTAATCTTGTCATGGAATTGCTGGAGATGGTATGAATGGATCTTAATCTTACACCATATCTGCAGGAGAAATTGAAGCAGGCGCAGACTTTACAGCAGCAGCTGGAGAGTGTTATATCCCAGAAATATCAGTTTGACCTCAAGGTAAAGGAGATTACCAAGACGCTTGAGGAGCTGGGTAAGCTTGAACAGGGTTCAAGTGTTTTCAGGAGCGTTGGTTCCATACTCATACCTGTCAAGGATGTTGAATCCCTGAAGAAGGAGCTTGAGGATGAGAAGGAGACGCTTGAGGTGAGGATAAGGACCCTTGAAAAGCAGCAGAAGATGCTGGAGGAAAAATACAAGGAGATACAGGAAGAGTTTTCAAAGGCCTATGGTAAGGGTCAAAGCGGATGATTATGTTCAGGATCGCTGATATTAAATTTAAGCCTCTGGAGAGGGAGGACCTGAAGCTTGTCCATGAGCTTGAGAATGATTTCCTGGGTACATATTTTTCCAGGGGGATGCCACTCACATTCAAATCAATGGATGAGGTAGTGAACGAATATGAGGAGGATATTAAAAAGGGGCAGAGGAGGAGGATGGTTGTTCTTTACAAAGATGATAGGGCTGGCATAGCCAGTATCTATGAAAACCCTGGACCCATGAAGAGGGCTGGCATAGGGCTTTACCTGAAGAGAGACTACTGGAACTCAGGAATAGGGAAGGTGGCTACACTTGGTCTTCTTGAGATGCTTTTCTATTTCCTCTCCTACGAAAGGGTGGAGGCCTGGAGTGCAAGCTACAACAGGAGGGCTCACAGGACACTGGAGGAAAATGGATTCATCCTTGAGGGAAAACTTAGAAAATCTCTAATGGTTGCTGGTGTTTACTACGACTGGTACATTTTCGGCTTAATAAGGGACGAATACATGGAGAAAAGGGATGAAATACTTAGAAAAATTTTGAAGGAAAGGTATGAAGAATATATTAATAGTATGTCAATTTTTTCACAATAAGTTTTAATAAATGAAAAATTATGAACACTCTATGGAAAGGAAAGATGTATTGAATCTAATTGAGAAGGAGAACATAAGATTCTTACAGATGCAGTTCACAGATATACTCGGTAATGTGAAGAGTGTTATTATACCATCATCAAAGTTCAACAAGGCCATGGATGATGGTGTAATATTCGATGGTTCTAGCATTGTTGGATACGCCACCATAGAGGAATCTGACATGAGGGCCATGCCCGATCTGAGCACATTTCAAATTTTACCCTGGTACGATGGTAATTCAAAAACAGCAAGGATAATATGCGACGCATACACATCCAAGGGTGAGCCATTCCCTGGAAATCCAAGACAGATACTTAAAAAGATGATAAAGAAGGCCAGGGAAATGGGGTACAATTTCTATACTGGACCAGAGTTTGAGTTCTTTCTTTTTGAGCTTGATGAGAGGGGTTTCCCCATACCCATTCCAAACGATAAGGGAGGATATTTTGATTATACACCTGTTGATAAGGCTGAGGCAATAAAGAAGGAGATACTATATTACCTTGACCTGATGGGTTACGATCCTGAGGCAACACACCACGAGGTATCGCCAGGTCAGCACGAGATAGATCTAAGGTTTTCAGATGCCCTCACCATGGCTGACAGGATAATGACCCTGAAGGCACTCATAAAAACAATTGCACTCAAGCACGGCCTATTTGCAAGCTTCATGCCAAAGCCAATATACGGTGTGAATGGCTCAGGCATGCATGTTCACCAGAGCCTGATGAATGATGAACAGAGCGTTAATTTTTTCTACGATCCTGATGCAAGGTACCAGCTGAGCGATACTGCCCTATACTTTATAGGCGGATTGCTTAGGCATGCCAGGGAGACAGCAGCAATACTGAACTCATCCGTGAATTCATACAAGAGGCTTGTTCCAGGCTTTGAAGCACCAGTATATATATCCTGGGCAAACATGAACAGAAGCGCACTCATAAGGATACCCCAGGGGAGGGGTATAAAAACAAGGTTGGAACTAAGGAACCCTGATCCGGCAGGAAATCCATACCTGCAGTTTTCTGTTATGCTTGCAGCTGGCCTTGATGGTATAAAGAATAAGATTTATCCACCAGACCCAGTTGAGAGGGACATATACCACCTCACAGCAAAGGAGAGGGAGGAGCTAGGTATAGAGAGTTTACCAGGAAGTCTGGGTGAGGCACTTGAGATATTTAGGAAAAGTGAACTAATGAAGGAAACACTGGGAGAACACATATTCAATCATTTCTATATAGTGAAGAAAAAAGAGGTGGATATGTACAGGGCAGAGGTAACAGAATGGGAGATAAGGAATCTTTTGCCAGTGCTATGAGCCCTTCATTAGATCCAGTAGAAACTTTGCCTGGTCAGGGGTAAGCTGCGAATTCTTTATTATACCCTCCTCATCGCCCCTTTTCATTGCGCAGAGTATTGAGGGCTTCCCACCGGTCATCTGATAGATTATTTTCAATTTCTCCCTGTCCCCTATACCCAGGTATTCACCAACGTCTTCAATTGAAAGACCCTTGATCCTCAATTCCACCACCCTACCGTTCATGATATCCTCCATCTTGTAGAATCTGTTGTATGATGGTGTTTCCTCCCTCATTGCAACTATCATCTTTCCCTTCTTCTTTTCATTAACAAGATTCTGGAGATACTCAACTATGGATTCATCAACCAGGTAATAATTATCGAAGATTATAAGTGAATTACTCTTTTTCATGAAATGTTCAAAGTCTATACCCATTATGGATTCAACCTTCTTTCTAACTGCCTCAATGTTCATCTGCATGTTCATCTGAAGCATCATCACCTCCATCCCCTTTAGCTGTGAGAGAAATTTGCCTATCAGGGATGTCTTTCCCGTACCCTGAGATCCTATTATTGCAAGAAATGGCGTATCCGATTTTATCCAGGAGTTCATGAACTCAAGTTCTTCCCTTCTGTTCACTATGCTGTTCTCAAAGTTACCTTCAATGTAAATCTTCTTCTTAACCCTGATGCTCTTGGACTCATTCTGCAGGAGGTTTATGGCCTCGAGCCAGTTCATCTCCCTAATATTCTCAACGAGATCGTAGATCCTGTATTTCCTACCATTGAAGTGTACGCTCTCATTGGATATTGACCTCTTGATCTTCTCCACCTCAAGTATGCCCTCAGGTGTAAGGAAATATACGTTTACCCTCTTTTCCTTACCCGTTACCCTCCCCTTTATCTCCTCAACAAGTCTATTCTTTATCAGTATGTCAAGTTCCCTTGGCACGTGTGAAACTGTTATTCCTATGGCCTTTGAAATACCCTCCTGTGTTATCTCCATGGGATACTGATATCTGTCCTTATATTTCCAGTAGTCAGCAAGATAAATGAGAATCTTTGTTTTAAGTGTTATCTTCTCCATCATCTGGAGTATTGCTAAATCAATATTTAAGAATGTTGCATCGATAGGTCCAGCCTATTGATACCATCCCTGTCAAGGTGGGAGTATTCCTCGAGCAGATCCCTGTTCATCTCTAGAAATGTATGCCCCCATCCGAATTTTTCCATGATCCTTATGGCCTGTTCCTTCTCTCCCAGGATGTATAGAGCAGCGGATACAGCCTCCGCTGTCGAAAGCTGACCAGGATGACCAAAATTCACGGGGTTACCAGGCACAAGATAGGGCAGCCTTCTTTTAATACCACCCACATTCTTGAAGTATTCCTCTGCATGTTTCCAGGAGATATCTACGGCATAGATACCAGAGAGAAGAGCATAGGGTAGATCCTCCTTAGATAATATATCTCTTGCATATGGTGAGAGAACAATTCCCCTGGGCCTTGCGCTTGGTCTTAAGATCTTTGCAAGTGAGAATCTCTCCATCTTTTTTGCTGTGCATTTTTTTGGATCATCATCGTTCATATGTATTATGAAGATCTTGATCATATCTTATTGAACACGTAGTACATTATAAAGACGCTGGCAATGAGTATTATGAGTACGATAAAGGGAAGTGATAGGTAGAATGGTACCTGCTGTGACTTTATTGGGCTGTTTGGAAATCCCGGTAGTACCCCCATATCAAGAAGTTCCCCATTTGTATAACCTGGATGTGTTGATGGTAGATTTCTAACATATAGTAATGCCTGGGTAACAGAATAGAATGAAACATTGGTGTATTTTTCAAGGGCAAAAACGAACTGTACACCGAATGGATTCAATCCGGCTAGGTCGTATGTAAAGAATACATATTTTGCCTGGGGATCATTACTCCAGTTGTATTTTGATATTGTCTTTGAAAAAAGTATTGGAAAAACAAGCTGCTTCCATATGCTATCTGTTATGGTACTGTTTGTACCGTTTAGAAAATGTATGGTTATGCTGGGATATGTTACCTCATTCTGCCCACTGGAAAATGCAAGGAATGAGATCAGTATAATGAACACCGAGATAAATACAACTAACCTTTTCATCCTCTGAAAGTGAAATATTATTCATATTTAACCCTATCGGCAGGAATTCACCTTATGGAGGTGAGGATTATTTCACCACTATCTGATGATACCAGATTGACCGAAGTAATGCCCTGACCTTTTTTTGTATGGAAGGTATGCCTTTCTATCCAGGGGGATGAATATGATTTGAGCATACCTTTCACCCCTCTCTATGCGCACCAAATCATCTGATGAGTTGTAGGACATGATATTAAGCTTACCCTCGAATCCTGCATCTATGAGTCCTGCGGATGTTATTATACCCTTTCTTGCCCATGTTGTCCTCAGCCATATCTGACCTAGAAGATCATCTGGAAATCTCAGGTATTCCAATGTTGAAACGATAAAGAATTTCTTACCCTTTATATCAAATTTATTTCCCTCACCCTCAACAAATATTTCCTCTACCCTAACATCATAGCCGTTTGGTGTTAGGTTATTTTCATCGAAATTTTCAATTACAATCTTTCCTTGCTTGATAAAATCAAGTATGGTAAGATCTGAAAGCATGATCTGACATTGCAAGAACATAATAAAAATTATTCCCAATATGAGGGAAAAAATAAAAATATCCTAAGAATTTACATTGGAATATGATTCTCGATGGCAAGGCAGTTGCAAAAAAGATTGAAACAAAAATAAAGGAAAAGGCAAAGGAATTCAGCGATGAATTCGGAATGAAGGCCTCACTCCATACTGTTCTTGTTGGAAACGATGAGGCCTCAAGGATATATGCAAAATCAAAGTTGAAAACACTCAAGAACCTTGGTATGGAAGGTGAGATACACTTCATGGATGAAGATTCAAGGGAGGAGGAGGTAATAGAGCTCTTAAAAAATCTCTCTTCAAGAAAGGATGTGCATGGATTGATGGTTGAGATGCCATTGCCTAAGCACATAAGGAAGGAACTGATCCTTCCCAACATAGATCCAAATAAGGACGTTGATTGCCAGAACCCAACAAACCTTGGTTATCTTTTGCTTGGTTTCGAAGAGCGTGCACCCTCCACACCAAGGGCAGTTATTAGGATACTGGAGGAATATGGCGTTGGTATTGCCTCAAAGAGTGTTTGCATAATAAATAGGACACCTGTGGTTGGTAAACCACTAGCCCTTTTATTCCTGAACAGGGATGCCACTGTTATCATATGCCACAGCAAGACCAAGAACATACCTGAGATAACAAAAAGGTCAGATATCATAGTGGTTGCTGTTGGAAAGCCAAACTTCCTGAAAGAGGATATGGTAAGTAGCGAGAGTGTTGTCATAGATGTTGGCATAAACTCTGTGGATGGAAAGATTGTGGGTGATGCAGATTTTAATTCTCTTGTCAACAAGGTATCCATGATAACACCTGTGCCCGGGGGAGTTGGTAGTGTAACAACAATGCTGATAATAGAGCAGGCACTGAGGAATGCCTATATACAGATGGGAAAAGTTTATTAACAATTTTTCTTCTAATTTCTTTAAGGTGTTATGAATGGAATCTCACAGGGATATTGTTGCTCCAAAGTTCAGGGAAATAAAGGAGAATGAGGTTTATTGTCCACTATACAAGGATATAATACCTGTGAAGGAATGCAAAAAATGTAAGAATTTCATAAAAATCCAGGATAATTATGTTCTCTGTGCCCTTGCATGGGAATGAAATACTTAGCAGTTCTTTCAAAGGAACATGAAGAGCTTCCTTTTGCGGAGGTAAGGGCAATACTTGAAGGTGAAGGGATAAACTTTAATCTTGAAAGACAGGGGAATCTGGCAATAATTGAAATGGACAGAGAAAGCAAACTTTTCACAAGGGCTGCCATGTTAAGGGAGGGAGGAAGGGTATTGCAGATTGTGGATGATCCTGAGGAAATAAACATTGATCTTGGTGAAAGAACATTCTCCGTAAGGTACAGGAATTTCACAGGAAGAGATAAGGATGCAAGGGAGGTAGAAAGCATCACCGGTTCCAGGATAAGGGGCAAGGTAAATCTAAAGAATCCTGATCTTGAGATTCTCCTCATAGATACGGGGAGGTATTATCTCGTTCTCAACGAGAGAGTTGATCCTGGCTTCTACTCAAGAATAAATGAGAAAAGGCCATTCAGGACAAACCTTGCTCTACAGCCAAAGATGGCAAGGCTTCTGGTTAACCTGGGTAGGGTAAAGGAGGGGGACAGGATACTTGACCCATTCTGTGGTGGTGGTAGCATACTCATTGAAGCCTCCCTGATGGGCATCAGGGCTGATGGGATTGACATTGGAAAAAAGATGTACCATGGGGCTAGATTAAACCTAAGTTATTTTGGAATTGATTCAAAAGTTTATCTTGGTGATGTATCACTTGCGCTCTCCCTGGGACGATATGATGCAATAATCACCGATCCACCCTACGGCAGGGGATCATCAACAAACAGGGAATCAATAGAAGCATTGTACAGGAGGTCATTCGAAATATTTAGAAGGGTTCTCAATGATGGTCATGTCTCAATAATATTACCTGAGGAGAAATACGTTGACCTGGCCCTGGAAAATTTCACCCTAAAAGAAAAATATTCTTTGAGGGTACACAGGTCCCTTGTCAGGCATATCACTGTTCTTGCTTAGGTAACTGTGATAAAATATTATCAACAATTGACTCAAATGCCTTTTTTGCCTCACTTTCATTTAGTATGAATGGCCTTCCATTATCCCCTGCCTTCACAATCTCGGGATCCATGGGTATCCTACCAAGGAATGGTACGTTGTATTTCTTTGCAGCATTCTCACCTCCACCTGTACCGAATATACTGCCAGACATGTTCTCCACAATACCCAGCACCCTAACGTTGAGATGCTTTGCAAAATTTATCGCCTTTTTTGCATCCAGGAGTGCTACCTCCTGTGGTGTTATTACTATAACTATTCCCGTCACATTCTTTATGAGCTGCACTAGGCTAAGTGGTTCATCACCTGTTCCTGGTGGTAGATCTACAACAAGAAAATCAAGATCTCCCCATTCCACCTCTTCAAGGAATTGCTGCAATGCCTTGTGCTTAAGTGATCCTCTCCATATTACTGGCGCATCCTCCTCCGGGAGCATCATGCCTATGGATACAACCTTAAGATTTGGGGAATATTCAACCGGATATATTCCATTATCATCCCCGGTGAGCTGTTCATTCCTGAGGCCGAGCATCATTGGTACATCAGGTCCGTGTATGTCTGAATCTAGGAGACCCGTCCTGTATCCCCTATTTGAAAGTGAAACAGCAAGGTTAACGGAGAATGTAGTTTTCCCCACACCCCCCTTACCGCTCATAACAAGTATCTTGTACTTTATCCTCTTTAGCCTTTGCTCTAACTTTGTATTCTGCTGTAGAATGGGCTTAATTTTTGATAGATCCGTGGCCATATTAATCGTTATAGTGAATACCATAATGATTAATAAAATTATTGTAACAATTTAGGATATTTCAAAAAAAA
>PNIT01000140.1 GCA_002878135.1 Candidatus Aciduliprofundum sp. | reverse complement strand
GTATCTCCTCCCTGAAGGTCGGAGTTTTACTGCTTCCCTCAAACTCCTAACTTTTCTATAAAAAAGTTTTTAATTTCCTGCCTTTTTTCCAATCCTATGGAATTTTCAAAGGAAAACTTCAACGAGTGGTACAATGAGGTGGTGGAAAAGGCAGGCCTTGTGGACAAGAGGTATCCAGTTAAGGGAATGAACGTATGGCTCCCGTACGGCTGGGCGATAGCCAGGAGGATTGATGAAACCCTGAGGGAGCTCATGTTTTCACATAACCACGAGGAGGTATATTTTCCCCTGCTCATACCTAAGGATCAGTTTGCAAAGGAGGAGGAGCATATAAGGGGGTTTGGGGGAGAGGTTTTCTGGGTGGAGAAGGGAGGTGATACTCCCCTTGACATACCCCTTGCATTAAGGCCTACAAGTGAGACCGCCATGTATCCCCTCTTCTCACTGTGGATCAGGACACATGGTGATCTCCCTCTCAAGATATTCCAGATAGTGAATGTTTTCAGATATGAAACAAAACAGACGAGGGTATTCCTCAGGGTGAGGGAGATACACTTCTTTGAGGCGCACACATGCCACAGGAGCTATGAGGAGGCGGAGGAGCAGATAATGGAGGACAGGGAGATATGGAGGATTTTTTGTGATCGTCTTGCCCTGCCATACATACTAAACAGGAGACCTGACTGGGATAAGTTTGCAGGTGCCCATTACACCATTGCAGCAGACACAATAATGCCCTCAGGAAGGCCGTTGCAGATAGGAACGATGCACAATTACAGGCAGAATTTCTCAAGGGCCTATGATATCATGTTTCTTGATGAGGAGGGAAAGAGGGATTATGTTCACCAGACCACCTTTGGCATAAGTGAGAGGGTGATAGGGGCCATAGTTGGAATACACGGTGATGACAGGGGCCTCATAATACCCCCTGAGATTGCCCCATACCAGGTGGTGATAATACCCATAGTGGGTGAGGAAAAGGAGAGGGTGATTGAGGAGAGCAGAAGGATATTAGATGAAGTTTCAAAAAGGTACAGGGCAAAGCTTGATGAAAGGGATAATTACACCCCAGGCTACAAATTCTATGACTGGGAGATGAAGGGTGTACCCCTGAGGATTGAGATAGGCCCCAGGGATCTTAAGAATAACGTTGTCACCCTGGCCAGAAGGGATACATTCGAGAGGATTACTGTACCAAGGGATTCATACCTTGAGGAGATAGGAAGGATTCTAAATAATATACAGGAGAATCTCAAGGAGAGAGCATGGAGAAGGATGGAATCACTCATAGAGAGGGCAGAGACTCTTGAGGATATAGCAAAAAGCCAGAAGGTGAACGTGATACACTGGTGCGGCAGTGAGGAATGTGCAAGGAGGATTGACCAGGAAACTGGTAAAAATGTTCTTGGCATACCTGTAGATTCAGAGGGTAAAAGTGGAAGATGTGCTGTATGCGGTAAGGAAACAAATATTGTTTGCTACGTGGGTAAATCCTACTGAGACTCCCTTTCCTTCAACCTTGCAAGTATGATACCGAGTATTCCAAAGATCAGTATTGGTGTAACGAAGGAGAAAAGACCCACATCAAACCATGCGTTGTACTTCAGTGACCATCCAATATAGAATATGAGTGCAAGTGTGATGAGTATGAAACCGAATATCTCAACAGCCGTATTTTTCCACATTGCTGATGATCAAATCAAAACTCTATAAAAAGATTTTTACTGATGTAATGGTATCTCCAAACAATGAAGGTGGGCGTCTGCGGATTCTGCGAGAGAAGGTCCCTTATTTACAGGGACTTTGATGCCGTTGAGATTCAGAAGACCTTCTACGACTTCGTGAGGGAAGATTGGTTGAAGGAGCTCAGGGAAGAATCGGGGGATTTTGAATTCACCATAAAGGCCCTGCAGGTGATAACACACACCAGGGAATCACCGACCTACAGGAGATTTAAATCTAAATTTGGTAACCCTGATAACTATGGAGGCTTCAGGGAGACTGAGGAGGTGAATAAAGCCATGGAGAAGATGATAGATTATGCGAAAATACTTGAATCAAGGATCATAATATTCCAGAGCCCTGCCTCATTCTCGGAGAACGATGATAACCTGATGAATATTACCTCATTCTTCAGAAGATTCAGGAATAGGGGTATCACCTACGGCTGGGAGAACAGGGGTAGATGGTCCAAGGACACGCTGAGGGGAATATTCGATGAACTTGGCATAATACATGTTGTGGATCCATTCTACTCGGAGAGCCTTACTGAGGAGGGCAGATACTTCAGGCTACACGGCAAGGGGGGATACTCCTATTCATATACCATGGATGATCTAAGTTATCTCAGGAATAAGGTTAAAAAAGGGGATTACATAATGTTCAACAACACGAGGATGTGTGAGGATGCAAAGGTATTCAGGAAGATGATCCATGAAGTCTAGAACCCCTGCCAAGGTGATACTCTTCGGTGAGCATGCAGTGGTTTATGGAGAGCCTGCACTTGCAATGGCCATAAACCTCTATTCAACAGTGGATATTGAAAAATCTGATGAATTGCTCATAGATAATTCACCCCCTGATAGAAAATATCATTCCTTCATCCTGACTGCATATGAAAAATCTGGATTTGCATTACCTGTTCACATAAGGGTAAGGAGCTCATTTTCACCCTCCTCGGGGCTGGGATCCTCAGCCTCCGTTACTGTGGGGACAGTTTCATCCCTCCTTGCAATCTCAGGAAGGTGGTCAAAGGAGGAGATTGCCAGGATAGCGTTTGAAACTGAGTACAGCGTGCAGGGAAGGGCAAGTCCCACGGACACATCAACTGTTACATCTGGTGGTGGAATAATAATATCAAGGAATGATGTGGAAAGCAGGCTCTGGAGAATTGAGAAGAATGGAATAGAATGGAATGTGGGAAGGATTGACATTAAGCCCCTTGAGCTCATTGTGGCAAGCAGCGGCATAAGAGGATCCACAGCCCTGCTTGTTTCAAAGGTGAATTCCTTTGTTTCAAGGAATAGATTCGGTATGGATGTGATAAGGGAGATAGGTGAAATATCAAGGAGTGCCATCACACCCCTCATGGATGGTGATCTTGAGACCATAGGTGAGCTCATGGTGAGGAATAACAAGCTCCTAAACATACTTGGTGTAGGCCATGAGCTAACAACAAGGATAATAGATTCAGTCCTGCCATATTCCTACGGTGCAAAGATAACTGGTGCCGGAGGTGGAGGGTCCGTATTAATACTTCCAAGGGAGAGGGATGCCATTATTGAAAAACTTGAATCAATGGGTATAAAATATTTCAGGGTATCAATGGATAGAGAGGGTGTCACCCTACTGAAGTGATTGTATCCTGGTTACTGCCACCACCCTGTCCCCTTCCTTGAGATCCATGAGCTTTACTCCGGAGGCATTCCTGCTCATTACTGGTATCTGGGAGACTGGGAACTGAATGGTCATACCCTTGAGCGTCTGTATCATTATAACATCACCATCCATCACCTTGGACGCTCCGGCCAGTAGGCCGGTTTTCTCACTCAATTTTTGTCCCTTTATACCTGCAGTTCCCCTGTGTGTCCTCCTGAATAATGATACAGGTGTTATCTTCCCCCTTCCCATCTCAGTAACTGTTAAGATGTTCTCATTCTCCTTCACTGCAGACATTGAAAGTACAGAATCACCATCCCTCAATCTTATGCCCCTTACTCCCGTGCTGTTCCTTCCCATGCTCCTCAGCTCAGATGAGGGGAACCTTACCACCTGCCCCTTCCTTGTATAGATGAATATGTCATCATCCTCATCTACTATGACCACATCCCTTATTGCATCATCCCTGAGCCTTATGGCTATTATTCCTGTTGACCTTATGTTCCTGAAGCTATCTATGGATGTTTTTTTCACAATGCCCTTCTGGGTGAGGAATACAACATAACCCTTTCTATTTTCAGTAACAGGTAATATCCTTTCAACCACCTCATCATCTTCAAGCTCAAGGTAGTTCCTTATGCTCTTTCCCACAGCCTTTCTGGATGTTTCTATTATCCTGTAACATTTTATGGAATACACCCTTCCCTTATTTGTGAAGAACAGGAGAAGGTCCTTGCTGTTTGCCACAAATACCTGTTTTGGAAAATCACCCTCACCATACTCTGTTATAACGCCGGTGCCTCCCCTGCCCTGGGACCTGTACTCATCCAGGCGTATCCTCTTTATGTAACCACCCATGGTGAATGTAACTATGTAATTCTCTGAAGGTATAAGGTCCTCAATGTCCCTTGTGCCTATCTCCTCCCTAACTATCTCCGTTCTCCTTTCATCACCATACCTCTTCTTTAGATCGCTGAGCTCCCTTTTAATGATATCATATATCTTTTCCTGATGAGATAGAATGTCCTTCAGGTTCTCTATATTCTTCCTTATCTCCTCCTCCTCCCTTAGTATGGACTCCCTCTCCATTGCCGTAAGCCTCTGCAGCCTTAAATCTAAAACAGCCTTCGCCTGTATCTCGCTCATTGAAAAATTCTTCATAAGGCCCTCCTTTGCCTGTGCATAATCCCTGGATGACCTTATAAGGGATATTACAGCATCTATGTTGTCAAGGGCTATTATGTAACCCCTAAGTATGTGCTCCCTCTCCTCATTCTTCCTGAGATCAAACTCTATCCTTTTCCTTATTACACTGAATCTGTGCTTGACGAATTCCGATATGAGATCCTTGAGGTTGAACACCCTGGGCACATTGTCAACAAGTGCAAGGTTTATTATTCCATATGAGATCTCAAGCTGTGTATGCTCGAAGAGCTGGTTCAATACTATGTCAGTATTTGCATCCTTCTTGGTCCTTATGACTATCCTTATACCCTCCTTGTTGCTCTCATCCTTTATGGCCTGTATTCCATTTATCCTGTTATCCTTGACAAGCTCACCAATCTTTTTTAGCAATTCAGATTTGTTCACCTCATAGGGTATCTCCGTGAATATGATGTCCTTGCCCTGGAGCTCGTACCTGCCCCTCAGCCTCACTGTACCCCTACCTGTCCTGTACGCCTCTATGAGACCGGTATAGTTAAAGAGTATGCCACCAGTTGGAAAATCTGGGCCCTTTATTATGGGTATGAGATCATCCACAGAACATTCCCTGTGGTCTATATAATATATGATTGCATCAACAACATCTGATATGTTGTGTGGGGGTATATTTGTTGCCATTCCAACTGCAATACCTGATGATCCATTGATGAGTAGATTTGGCACCTTTCCGGGGAGGAAAACTGGCTCATTCAGGGACCCATCGAAGTTTTGCATCATCGGTACCGTTTCCTTATCAATGTCCTCGAGCATCTCCTCTGCGAGCCTTTCCATCCTTGCCTCCGTATACCTCATGGCCGCGGGTGAATCACCATCTATGCTCCCGAAGTTACCCTGCCCCTCAACAAGTGTATACCTGAGGGAGAAGGGCTGTGCCATCCTTACAAGGGCATCGTATATTGGGGCCTCACCATGTGGATGGTATTTACCCATCACCTCTCCCACTATCCTGGCACACTTCCTGAAGGGTTTATCATGGGTGAGGCCCATCTCGTACATGGAATAGAGGATCCTTCTCTGGACGGGTTTCAATCCATCCCTCACATCCGGGAGAGACCTGCCCACTATAACGCTCATCGCATAATCCATGTAGGAATACTTCATCTCCTCCTCAATGGTCTTTACCTGCGTGTTTGGCATACTATATCACCTCATATATCAAGGTTCATTACCTCTCTTGCATGCTTCATTATGAACTCCCTTCTAGGCTCCACCTGGTCACCCATGAGCAGTGTAAAGAGCCTGTCAGCCTCAGAAGCTGTCTCAATGTCTATCCTCAAAAGTCTCCTTGTTTCAGGATTCATTGTTGTTTCCCATAGCTGCTGCGGGTTCATCTCCCCAAGACCCTTGAACCTCTGAACTATTGCATTGTTTCCAATCTCCTTGAGAACCTTCTCCTTTTCTTCATCTGAATAAACATAGATCACCTGGGATCCCTTCTGTATCCTGTAAAGTGGTGGCTGTGCTATGTAGATGTGCCCATTAGAGATCAGATCCCTCATATACCTGTAAAAGAATGTGAGGAGGAGCGTTCTTATGTGCGCACCATCAACATCAGCATCAGTCATTATGATTATCTTTCCATACCTGAGTTTTGATATATCAAAATCCTCCTTTACACCAGTGCCTATGGCGGATATCAGGGCCTTTATCTCCTCACTCTTGAATGCCCTTTCAAGGTTTGCCTTTTCAACGTTTAGTATCTTACCCCTGAGGGGGAGTATGGCCTGGAATTCTCTGTTCCTTGCCTGCTTTGCACTACCACCTGCGCTATCACCCTCAACTATGAAAAGTTCTGTCCTGTCCCTGTCTTCAAGTGAACAATCTGCAAGTTTTCCCGGGAGATCCAGGGCATCCAGAAGATTCTTTCTCCTCACAAGCTCCTTCGCCTTCCTTGCCGCCTCCCTGGCCATTGCGTTGTTTATTACCTTTGCAACTATTATCTTTGCAGTGGCAGGATGCTCCTCTAGATATTTCCTCAGGTGCTTTATTGTTATTGAATTTACTATGCCCTTCACCTCACTGTTCCCTAGTTTTGCCTTTGTCTGGCCCTCGAACTGAGGTTCAGGGTGCTTTACAAGGATTATTGCTGTGAGACCCTCCCTTATGTCATCCCCAGTTATGCTTATGTCCTTTGCCATGCTGTTTTCCTTTGCATAATCATTGAGCACCCTTGTGAGAGCCATCCTGAAGCCTGCCACATGGGTACCCCCATCCTCTGTCTGTATGTCATTAACATAGCCAAGTAGTGTTTCATAGGGTGCATCTGTATACTGCATGGCCACCTCTACCCTTACATCATTCTCCTGATCCTCAAAATATATTACATCCTCATGGAGTGGTTGAACACCCTCATTAAGGAATCTCACAAACTCAACCAGACCCCCATCGTACTTGAATACCTCCTCAGTTCCTGTCCTGAGATCCTTAAGAACTATCCTCAGGCCCTTGTTGAGAAACGCAAGGCTCCTGAGCTTTCCCTTCACCAGGTCATACTTAAAATTGAGAGTTTCAAAAACCTGGGGATCTGGCCTGAAATATACGTATGTTCCTGTTGGTGAGTCTATCTCAAGATCCACATTCTCCTGGAGTATGACCCTACCATCCTCTATCCTTCCTATCTCCCTTATCTCAGATATCTTTTTACCCCTGGAATACTCCTGCATGTACACCCTATTATCCCTCTTCACCACAATCTTAAAATATTCAGAGAGGAAATTCACCACATGTATACCAACACCATGAAGGCCACCTGACACCTTGTACACCTTTTTATCAAACTTGGCGCCTGAATGAAGTTCTGTTAAAACAATCTCTAAAGCGGGTTTGTTATAGAGAGGGTGTTTCTCAACAGGTATACCCCTTCCATCATCCTCCACACTTGCACCACCATCCCTGTGTATCTTTACAACAATGTTTTTGCATACACCCGCAAGTGCCTCATCAATACTGTTGTCCACTACCTCCAGAAGCAGATGGTGCAATCCCCTCTCATCGGTGCTGCCTATGTACATTCCAGGCCTTTTCCTTACTGCCTCTATGTCACTGAGTATCTGTATATCCTCTGCCCTATATTCTAGATTACCATTCTCCATAATTTTTCCTCTTCTCATTCATAATGCCTTGCGTGAATAAAAACTTTTTTATTTTTATTGATTTTCGCTATAAATACCAAGGTTTCCATTTTATATATAGATCCAAAAATTTTTCTCTCCACATGCCTGATATTTTTCTCAAAAATATGCCATTCCTTAAAAAGACTATTCAATTCATCCTCAGTGAAATAGTGCGTATATATGCCATTCCCCCTCAGGAAGGTGTTCCTTTCTATCTCAACGCCTTTACCGTACCTGAAATCACCCGTGGTAAAGGCCTCAAAAACAAGTATGGCATTCTCCTTTGATACCCTGTAGATCTCACTTACAGCCTTCCTTCTTTCCTCCTCCAGAAGATGGGAAATGGCATGGGAGGCGATTATTGCATCGAAGGAAGAATCCCTGAAGGGTAATGCCGTGGCATCACCCAGAACCCTGGCATACTCACCTCCCCCTGATCTTCTGAGTGAGTTCATGGAAAAGTCCAGTAGTACCACACTGTACCCCTTCTCCACAAGTGGCCTTGATGCATTACCAGTACCTGAGCATAGATCAAGTATTAGTGATCCTTTATCAATGTAGATCTCAATTCCATAGTATTTGTTTACCCTCCATGGATTTTTATGCTCCCTGTAGAAATTCTCCCAGCTCCTCCTGTGCTCATGATGTGTAGGCATATCTCTGTGTTCTTGCATACATCCTCCTCCAGAAAAGCCTGTTAAGGGCAACAACTGTGACTGCCATTATGAAAACGTAGAACATGTTAAGGAAAACATTACCCTTAACATATGTGGCGTAGTCTATGAGGTAACCTATACCAAGAACAGAGTATGCCACACCATTTATTACAATGTACTCAGATACAATGAGAGCGTTCCAGCCACCTCCCCATCCTGTTATGCTTCCGGTGACCAGAGGTGGAAATATTCCAGGGAGCAAAACCTTCCTTATGTACTGCCATTTTGTAAAACCGAATGCCCTGGAAACGGCATCATAATCTGTGGGAAATGTTCTGATCCCGGAGAGGACGTTGAAAAGTATGTACCACTGCATGCCCGTCATTATGAGGAATATGGATGCAAGGTTTATACCGAATGGCATCTTGATGAATATGAGAACAAAGAATGGGAAGAGGGCAGTTGCAGGTATGGATGCAATTATCTCGAATATTGGGTCAAGGATCCTTTCTGCCCTTTTATTACCCTTAATATATATGGCAAGGGGTATTATCCAGGCTAGTGAGAGAAGGTATGCTATAAGAAGCCTCAGTATTGATAGGGATATGGCCAGGGGTATTACATAAATATCCTCTGGCGTTATGTTTACCCTTATACCTGAAGCAAATGAAACTGCCAGAACATAGACAATGAAGGAAAAAATTAGGGCCATAACTGCATAGGCTAGATATTTTTTGTATTTCCAGAGGAGTGAAAGAACCCTTAATCTCCTGGAGAATATTGAGAAACTTTTGAATATCCTCAGTATAAAATTAAATGAGGGCAGGTAATCAAGGATCCTTGCAAGGTAGAATTTTTTCATTATCTGCTCCTCAGTTAGACTCTCATACCTGTATTTCTCTGATATGCTTGAAAGAGGTCTCCATATGAGTATATCCATGAGAACAATTATGAGTATTAGCGTGCCAAGAGCAAGGAAGCCGTAGGACAACTGCCCCTTTTCCACCATTTCCCACATGAAGGACCCAAGGCCAGGGAGAGTATAGTTCACATTACCCACAGATATTATCTCTGCGGCAAAGAGGAAATACCAGCCACCCGCCCAGGACATCATGCTGTTATAAACAAGTCTAGGAATCATTGCTGGGAAGTAAAGATATCTGAACCTTGATATACCCTTGAGCTGGAATGCATTTGTTACATTCTTCAGATCATCTGGTATGGTTGTTATGCTCTCGTAAACACCAAATGCCATGTTCCATGCCTGGCTGGTGAATATGAGTATTATTGATGCAAGCTCAGCCCCTATGCCGGAGGGCAGATACATGATCAATATGAATATTGCCAGGGGGAAGAAACCAAGTATAGGTATGCTCTGCAATATATCAAGAACAGGAATTAGTATCCTTTCAGCCCTTTTATTTGTTGCTGCATAAAGGCCATAAAGGATTGAAAAAATGAGAGAGAGTATATAGGCAAGAAGCATCCTGATGAATGATAATCCAGCATATTTCCAGACTGTAAGTACAAGCATGGGTGGGAATATGGCGTAGAATGCAACAACCAAAAGTATTCCTAGTTCAATGAATGCGTACCTTTTCAGGATGCCTTCCATTACGCTTTGAATGCAATTCTGATTAAAAAATGTTGCCAGTTTCCATTCAATTAAAGGCATGAATAAAAAAGATTTATATGATTACTTTTTATTGATTATTCCATGTACTCAGAGAGGCTGGAGAACGTAAGAAGATTTATTGAGGAACAGAATGAATATTTTGCTAGCATAATTAAAAAGAGTAAAATAAAAATTGTTCTATATCCCCCGGCCTCCGGAGCAGAGGATTTCAAAAATTCATTGCCACAGGAATTGATTAAAAAGGTAGAATTTATGAGGATCTTTTCCTTTGATAAAGTGGGGGATATCTTAAATAGGAATATGGAAATACTTGATCTAAAGAATATAATAAATTTTGGTGATTTTGGAATTAAGAGGATTCCGGAGGAATTCTTTGAGGAGATTAATAAAATTA
>PNIT01000161.1 GCA_002878135.1 Candidatus Aciduliprofundum sp. | reverse complement strand
CGCTGGCGACCCGGATTCAAATTCCGGCGGTCCCATACTTTATAACCTGAAAATGAAAGATTTTTTATACCAGTTGTCTAATTTGAGTATGGAGGTAAGGGAAAGATGACCTCTAAGAAGAAGAAACAATTTTTTAAAGAAGAGAAGGAGATAATGGAGGAACTCAGGGAATTCAAAAAAGAGGATCTTGATATTGACCTCGAAAATGAAGAGAATGAAGAGGATCAATGATCAGGGCACAATCCTTCTTCTATCCCTGGGGAAAAGAGTCACCTCCCTTATATTTTTTGAATTTGTAAGGATCATGGTATACCTTTCAAGACCAATGGCCCAGCCTGCATGGGGCGGCATACCGTATCTGAAGGCCTCCAGATAAAAACTGAAATCATCAGGATTTAAACCCTTTCTTTTTATATTTTCCTTCAATGAGGAATAGATATGATTTCTCTGCGCTCCTGAGGTGATCTCCCTCTCTCCAAACTGGAGATCAAATGCCCTTCCATACCTGGGATCATCCTCGAATGGCATAACATAGAATGCCCTCGCTTCCATTGGCCATCTTGTTATGAAATAGAAGCCCCTGTATTTCTCTCCTATCACCGATAGTGCCTCAGATGAGAAATCATCCCCAAACCTCATCTCAATACCCTTTGAATTCACATAATCAAGAAGTTCGTCGTACTTTATCCTGGGGAAGGGCCTTTCTGGTAGATCTACCTTCAAGTTAAGTATTTCAAGGTCTTTCAGGTTATTCCTCCTTATAAAATCTATTGAACTGTATATTACATTCTCCAGCATATTCATCGCATCCTCATCCGTGGAAAAACTCATCTCAATGTCTATGGATACAAACTCGTTAAGGTGCCTATTTGTATTATGTTCCTCAGCCCTGAAGGCGGGGGCTATCTCGTATACCCTGTCAAAACCTGCAGCCATCATAATCTGTTTGTATAGCTGAGGACTCTGAACAAGAAATGCATCATTCTCAAAGTACTTCACCCTGAAAAGGTTAGTACCACCCTCCGTGGCTGTGGCTATGATTTTGGGTGTATGTATCTCTATGAATCCCTCCCTTTCAAGTGTTTCCCTTATACCCCTTGACAATGAGGATTCAATCCTGAAAAGTGATAAAACCTCAGGCCTCCTTAGGTCAATAAACCTGTGGTTTAACCTTGTTTCAATGTCCACTGAGACCCTATCTATTACACCCATTGGAAGAGGCGCCTCAGCCTCATTGAGTATATCTATCTTATTAGGGATCACCTCAAGTCCCAGCTTACTCTGTGTATCCTTTTTCAAAATTCCACTGACACAAATCACGCTCTCCCTGTTCAGATTACTTATCCTTTTATAGGCTTCATCGCCCAGGCTTTTTTTGACCAGAGTTACCTGTGCAATACCTTCCCTGTCCCTTAGAATGAGAAAGGAAATATTTCCCAGTTTCCTTATATCCTGAATCCATCCACAGATTGTTACCTCAGCTCCATCCTCAAGATCCTTTAATCCGGAAGTATAATGGGTCCTCATCAGTACAATTAATTCCTCTGTGTTAATAAATTTTTTAAGGTGATAATATTACAGAATAATATGAACTGCATTTTTCCAGGAAGATTTCAGCCTTTTCATAAAGGACATCTTTATGCCATTGGGAAGATAAAGGATAACTGTGATATGCTCATTTTAATAGTTGAGAATGCAGGTGAATCCTTTACCTTTGAGAATCCATTTACGGCGGGGGAAAGGATAGAGATGATCCTTGGAAGTATTGAAAAGGATGAAAAAATGCTCATTATTCCTATGGAAAACATAAAGAACAATGCTGAATGGGTAAGGCATCTTAAGGTTATGTTACCAAGATTCGAGTTATGTTATTCTAACAATCCACTTGTCAGAATATTAATGGAGGAAGAGGGCATAAGAGTGGAGGGAATAGATTTTTATGAAAGGCAAAGGTACAGTGGAACAGAAATAAGGAAGAGGATAGCACTTGGACAGGAATGGAAGGAACTGGTGCCAAATTTTGTTTACGATTATATAAAGGGTAATGGTCTAGAAAAAAGGATAAGATCTCTCTACGGTGATAGAAGATGATATTCTCATTTCTAGGGAAAGGGGGTGTAGGAAAAACAACAATATCCTCCGCCCTTGCACTTGAGCTATCACTACACGGTAGAGTGGCCCTACTTTCCATGGATGCCATACCCATGACACATGAAATCATCAGGGAAAAGGTGAATAACCTGGATTTGTATGAATACACAGAGAAGGATGCACAGATGGAATGGAAGGAAAAATATGGGGAGGAGGTATATTCATTGATCTCATCCTTTTTTGATCTTGACAGGAGCATAATTGATCATATTTCAAGGGCTCCGGGTATAGCAGATGAATTTATGTTTGCTAAACTTCTAGATCTTAAGGATAACTACGATTACATTGTATGGGATACAGCTGCTTCCTCCTCTACCATGTATTTACTTATGCTGGAAAGAGAGTTTTACGAACACATAAGCAATGATATAAGGTTCTACCTTTCCATAAAGGATACAGTCTCAAAAATCATGAGGAAGGAGGCAAATCCCATGGAAATACTCAATAAATGGAAAAAACTTGCTCAGGATGTTTGGGACATACTTTCAAGTGATACATTATATTTTATTGTAAAGACTGATGATGATCTCTCATATTATCAGGGGGACATCATAGAAAAAGATCTAAATTCCCTTGGCCTCACGGTAAAATCACATATTCTCAACAGATCCAAGGGAAAATACGATGCACCTATAAAAATACCAGAATTCAGTGGTTCCGCAAGGGATATTGTTGAATTTACCAGACCCTTCATAAGGCAAATTCTTAATGATATTTTGAATGGATAAAAATTTAAACCACAACAACATAGATGAGAATATGAAGGATCTCTCAAAACTTGATAGTGAAACGGCCTTCAAGGTAAAGATTCAGATAGCCCTTGTTTGGAACGCTCAGAGGGTAATGGATATATATCCAGAGAAAAAGGGTAGGTTCATAGAATATATAGAGGAGAGAAAGAATGCTATTAGGGAGATACTCCATATAGAGCATGATGAGATCTGGGAGAATGGTAAAAAAATATTTGAGGTGTGAAAAAATTAATTATGTAGGGTTTAATTAATTTAAAAAAGGTGTGAATATGTACAGGTTTGGTATATCTGGTATACCCCTTTCCTCAAAGGGCAGGATGTTAAAGGATGCCATTGAGGATACGTATGAGATGGGTCTCAATGCACTCGAGATACCATTTTTCAAGGTAAATGTGGTAGAGGTGGAGGCATCGGATGAGGTGGGCCTTTCACCTAGGGAGGTACTACCAAGCACAAGGGATGAGAGTAAGATAATCGTCGATATCTTCAGGCCCGATGAAAATGGTGATTATAGGTCAATAGGCATCAACAGTAAGATAGAGGAGAACGATATTCTAAGGATACTCCAATGGAATCTTGCCAGATCATACGAGGAGCTCAGGGATCTTGGAAGAATGGCCCACGAGCTTGACCTAAGATTGACAGTACATACCCCAAATTATATAGACCTTACCTCCGAGAATGAATTTACAGAAAAATGCATGAATTACATCTACTGGTCCTCCCTCATATCCAATGAACTTGGTGCTTTGGGTGTTGTTTTCAATCTAGGGCTATATAATCCTAATGATTCAAAGGGTGATATGAAAAAAATAATAGAGAATATTAAAATTTTAAAGGAGAGGGCACAGAGGGAGAAACTTAATGTGAATTTTTACGTTGAAACATCCGGAAAGAGGCAGGTGGCAGGATCTGTTGATGAGGTAATCCAGGTATCCACTAAGGTTAAGGGTGTCTTTCCTGTCCTGAATTTTCCAAAGATAGCTGCCAGATCAGGTAAAATATTGTCTTCAACGAAGGATTTCGAGAATCTCATTGCAAGGGTGGAAAAATTCTATATGGATTCAATATACATGCAATATGCAGGTCTAGAATTTTCTGTGGAAAATGTGATGAGACTTGCACCAATAAAAAAGGGTGAAATAAAATTTGAAAATCTTGCGGAGGTATTGTTAGAGATTGATAAGGAAACAACAATAATTTCTGTTTCACCACTACTTGAACACGATGCACAGTATATGCGCGTTATTCTTGAAAGATTGATAGAAAAGAGGATAGGAAAGTGATAAATATGCTATATAAAGAGGCATTCAAATTTATTCTAGCACAGGTAGGTGATCTTTTAAATACCATAGATGATGAGTCCATCAGGAAATCCATAGAAATGATGCTTAACTCCAAGAAGATATTCATATATGGTGCTGGAAGAAGTGGTATAATCGGGAAAAGTTTTGCAATGAGGCTTGTACAGCTAGGTCTAACAGCATATTTCATAGGTGAGACCATAACCCCCATAGTTACAAATGAGGATTCAGTGGTTCTTATATCCAATACGGGTACAACGAAATCCACACTCCTTGTAGCAGAAATATGCAAGAATGTTGGTGCGAGGGTTATTGTCATAACATCCAATGAAGGATCACCCCTCGTTAGATATGCTGATGAAAAGATACTCTTAAAAAGATATACGCATAATTCACTTGCACCGCTTGGTACAATATTTGAGGATTCAACACTTCTCCTTCTTGATTCATTAATTGCTCAGATGATGCAAATACTCAATCAAACTGAAGAGGATCTGAAGAAAAGGCATGCCATATGGGTGTGATGAAATGAAGGTGAATGAGATATTTTATTCGATACAGGGTGAAGGTACCTATATAGGTATACCGATGGTATTCGTAAGGTTTACAGGATGCAACCTTAGATGTACGTGGTGCGATACAAAATATGCCTGGGAAGAGGGTAGAGAAATGAGTATGGATGAGATCATAGGTGAGATTAAAAAATACAACACAAACTGGGTATGCCTTACCGGCGGAGAGCCTCTTCTCCAGGATGACATATACAGGCTTATAGATAGGATACTTAACCTCGGCTATAGGATATTACTTGAAACCAATGGATCAATAAGTCTTGAGAACCTTCCCTGTGAGGATAATCTTATAGTTGACATGGATATAAAGACACCCTCCTCTGGGATGAGTAAATTCATGGATATGGGGAATCTTGAGATTCTGGGGCCCAAGGATACAGTCAAGTTTGTAATATCTGATGAAAGTGATTATAATTTTATGAAAGAATTCATAAAAAATCATGAGATAAAGGGAGAGGTGATTGTGCAGCCTGAGGGTAATAAGAATCTTAAATGGCTTGTTGAAAAGGTACTGGAGGATCAGCTCAACGTGAGGGTACTTCCACAGCTACATAAAATAATATGGGGTGATAGGCGTGGTGTATAAATATACCGATGAGGAAGGTATCTATGCTGTAAAGCTTGCAAGGACAGCAGTTAAGGATTATTTCAGGAATAAAAAAACATCCCCTGAAAATGTACCTGAAAAATTCCTCAGGGAGTCTGGTGTGTTCACTACCATAAACAGTTTTCCTGGTAAGGAGCTCAGGGGTTGTATAGGTTTTCCTGAACCCATTATGCCCCTTTACGAGGCAATTATTAAAAGTGCAGTCTATGCGGCAACTGAGGATCCAAGGTTCCCTCCAGTGGAGGAGGATGAATTGGATAAAGTTATTTTCGAGGTATCCCTTCTCACCATCCCTGAAAGGATACTGGTAGAAGATCCTGAGGAATATCCTGAGAGGGTAGAGATAGGAAAGGATGGTCTAATAATAAGGTATATGGGTTTCTCAGGTCTCCTCCTCCCCCAGGTAGCAACTGAATACTCCATGGATAGTTTGGAATTCCTAGATCATACATGCCTTAAGGCAGGGCTCTCACCTGGCTGCTGGAGGAGGAAGGGTGTGGAGATTTACAAGTTCCAGGCGGAGATTTTTACAGAGCTAGAACCTGAAGGTAAGATTGAAAGAATGGAGCCAGGGTGACTCAGCAGATGGAGGTAATAGAGGGTAAATTTTACATTGATGGCGAGATAAGGGCGGCGTCCATAGGCATAGAGGAAGGAAGGATAGTAAAGATTGGAAAAAATCTTACAGGTGATAGGATAATAAGGATAGAGGAGGGTACAGTGTTTCCCTCCATGGTGGATATGCACGTCCATATGAGGGAACCTGGATATGCGTGGAAAGAGGATTTTGAATCCGGTACACTGAGTGCCCTCCATGGAGGTGTCACATTCGTACTAGACATGCCAAACACAAAACCTCCTGTTGATAGCCCTGAGAATTTTAGAACAAAACTAAAAATTGCAAGTTCAAAGAGTTATGTTGATTTTGGTATAGCATACCTTCTCCATAAAAAAATTGATAGATCAATTGCTGAGGAGGTGACATCATTCAAGATATACATGAGTGAGACAACAAACGTTGATCCTGTGAACTATCTCATGATACCAGAGTTGATAAAGGACATTAAGAAAAACATAACAGTTCATGCAGAATTCCAGGAATGCGTCCAAAAATCAAAGAAGGAAGGGGGGAATCTTCTTTACCACGATATGTCAAGGCCTGAAACCTGTGAGGTAATGGCTGTAAGATACCTGGGTACTGTAGGGGGATCAGGCTTTCATATTGCACACGTTAGTTCACCGGATACAGTTGAACTCTCAAGGATATTCGGTTTTACAAAGGAGGTAACACCTCACCATCTATTTCTGAACAGGGATATGGACCTGGGATCACTTGGAAAGGTGAATCCACCATTGAGATCACCATTCATCTCTGAAAGATTAAGATACCTTCTCTCCTCAGGATATATAGATGTGGTGGCAAGCGATCATTCACCGCACACATTGGAAGAGAAATCTGATTTCAAAGCCGCCCCATCAGGTTTACCGGGGGTGGAGACGTCCCTCCCACTGCTATTCCAGGCCTACAAGGACTCAATTTTAACATTGGATGTACTTGTAAAGGTGGCTATGGAAAGGCCAGGGTTTCTGCTTGGTATTCCAAAGGGTAAGATAGCACCAGGATATGATGCTGATCTTTCGGTCATAAGACTCTCAGATTCAAGGAGAATTAAATCATCAGATATGCACTATAAGTGTGGATGGACACCCTTTGAGAACATGTGGGGTATATTCCCCAGGAAGGTTTTCATAAGGGGAGAAATGGCCCTTGATAACTTTGAGGAGACGGTTGAACCAGGCTTCGGTATATATTATAAGAGTAATCGTTAATTTTATCTATAAATTGAATTTCATGTATGATGGGCAGGCGTGGTGTAGCATGGTAGCACTAGAGCCTTCCAAGCTCTCGACCCGGGTTCAAATCCCGGCGCCTGCATATCATTAAATAAAAAATGGGATTTTAGGGAAAAGCCATTGTAAGTATAATTATCACGATTGTTATGGCAACAAGTGATATCCTGAGTGAAATATGGAGATTGTTGTTCATTATGGATGTACCAAGCAAGAAGAAAAACAGGAAAATTCCACCGAGGGAATATAGGATCCTTCCCACTTGGTAGTAGAGTGAGCCACCTGCAAGTCCAAAGATTATACCAATCCATAGAATCAGCAGGAATATCATTATGAAGAATAGCGCCGTTTCAAGATTGAATAGTATCTCCATTATTCCCCTGCGCTGGTAACCGTAGTACTGCTCCTGAGGTGCGGGCTTCGGCTGTTCCTGCTGTTCAACCTTACTTGTATCCTGTACCTTTGGCATAAGTAATCACATAACTGTATTACTAAATTCTATTAATAAACTTTTTTATTAAACGAAACAAAAATTTATAACTTAAGACATCAATATCCAGAATAACAGGGTGTAAGGATGAATCAAAAGGAGATCTACAAGAACCTCAAGGAGAGGATAATCGAGATATTGAACCAGGATGAAAAGAGTATATCATCCATATCAAAGCAGCTTGAGTCCGAGGGTACAAAGATACATAGGCTTACACTTACAGGTTATCTTATGGCCTTGAGGGATTTGAACATACTGAAGGAGAAGGAGATACAGCCTTCAAAGATCTATAGCGTTAATTCTGTGGAGGAGAGGAACATATACGAGATAATAGGGGAGTTTATATCAGATCACCCAGAGTCAGGGGATCTATGTGTTTACATATTGCACCAGCTTTTCAGGAGACCTATTTTAAAATATGAGATTGACAGGTGCTGTGGTGAGAAACCAGAATATGCTGAAAAGGTCTATGGTGATGAGAGGAAGATGGCCCTTGACATACTCGAATCCATGGGCATACATGTAAGTAAGAACATGCCTGCATACGTACCCAAAAAGGAATATGTGGATGAGTTTAGGGATATACTAATACAGATGGTAATAAATGGATATAATCTTCAGAGGTTTGTTTCCAATAAAAAGACACAGATGAAGATAGACTCTATCTGATTATTCCGTATCCAATAAGTCTCCACCTGTTCTGTATTTTTCTACCAATGGCTACCCTTTGTTCTTTTTCTGCAATAACAGGGTATCTAAGTGTAATATCTATGGAATCTGACCTGGCACTTTTAACATTCCCAACGGTGGTGGTTGTACCAACACTCAGCATCAGTGCCTCACCTGTCCTGATTTTCTCAACCCTCAATTCCTCTGTATGCCCCACCACATAATCCAGGAGATGTATATCTATTGTGAGTTCAAGCAGGAGTTCTGGCAATGTTCCAGGCTTCCCTGCCATCCTTCCAATCATACCATCACCCTTTGTGAGCGCTGGATCCAGCCTTGTACCTATGGCCACAAGACCACCTGGCTTTACCTCATCCCACCTTCTTCCACCTGAATAGAGTGAAACTATATCAGCATATATGGGTTCCCAGACAGTTTTTCTATTTTTTGTTACCTGGAATCCTGGTGAAATCTCTATCTCATCCCCTACCCTGAATTTTCCCTGTATAAGGGATCCACCTATCACTCCACCCTGGAGCTTATCTGGGGGTGTCCCTGGTTTATTAACATCGAATGACCTTGCTATGTACATCCTTGCGGGTTTTGTGGGATCGAACGCTGGCGTCTTGATCACCTTTTCAATTGCCTCTATAAGTACATCTATGTTTGTATCGTGATGAGCACTCACGGGTATAATGGGTGCATTTTCTGCTATAGTACCCTTAACAAAATCCTTTATCTCCTTATAATTCTCCCTTGCCCTTTCGTCAGTAACAAGATCTATCTTATTCTGTACAATAACTATCTGTTCAACACCCACTATTTCCAGAGCCTTGAGGTGTTCCCTTGTCTGTGGTTGTGGGCATTTCTGGTTTGCAGCTACTATAAGCAGGGCGCCGTTCATTATGGCCGCCCCTGAAAGCATTGTTGCCATAAGTGTTTCATGGCCAGGAGAATCAACGAAGGACACCACCCTTTCAAGCTCAAGATTCCCAGAACAATTCAGGTTTGCTGATGTCACATATCTTTTATTTCCATTCTCATCACAGACATAAAATGCTGCATCCGCATAACCTAGCTTTATTGATACCCCCCTTTTTATCTCCTCGCTGTAGGTATCTGTCCATGTTCCAGTAAGTGCCTTTGTGAGTGTTG
The DNA here is from genome assembly GCA_002878135.1 of Candidatus Aciduliprofundum sp. Lineage (GTDB taxonomy): Archaea > Thermoplasmatota > Thermoplasmata > Thermoplasmatales > ARK-15 > ARK-15. The sequence continues at coordinate 1,060 of PNIT01000161.1, read as the reverse complement.
TTTTACCATGGTCCACGTGACCTACCATTCCGATGTTTACCTCAGGTTGTCTCGGCATCTCATTCATGCTTTTCCTTCTTCCTTCTTCTCTTCAAAGATTGGCTTTTCTCCATACTCCACTATAACAGTATTAATCTGCACAGTTTCAGAGGTGACAGTGTTCCCCCTGAGCATCTTCTTTTTTCTCATACCCTTTCTCTTGGGATGAAAACCAAAACCCTCAGAAAGTAACACAGCCTTCCTAACTCCCCCAGGAATGCTTGGTGACATGGGGAAGCCATCCTTGTCTGTTCCACCTGTTATCTTAAGCTTATATCCATCAAAACCCAGGATAGAACCTTCAATTATATCTCCAATCTTCTTTCCAATTAGTGAATCAGCGGGCCTATCGGATATCTCCTTCTGCAAACTTCTTCCAGATTTTGGATCCGAAACAACAATTCTGAAGGTTGCCATAGTTAATAATCACCTTATTTTTTTCTCATATACCACCCACATATTTTAACATTATGATATTCTCACTGGAATGTGGTATGAAAAACTATCCTGTTATCATAGATTATGTTGAACACTGATCCTGCAATGTAGCTATATGGTATGTTTCTTATAATGATTGAATCACCCGCTGTAAGTTTATCTGAGTTTATATTCTTTTCAATGGATATTGTGAAATTAATTTTTCCCAATGTTGCATTGTAAAAATTTTTCTGAAAGTTATTTATATTTACCAGGGAGATATTTGAGCCACTTATTATCTCCAAAGAAAATGGCAGGGGAACGCTCCCAGATGTTATTGTGACTGTAATATTATTTCCGCTGTTTTGAACGTAACCATTAATGTATATATTCCCGGACTGTATACCTGTAAGTGACATTATACCGTAATGGAGAACGAGTATTGTGAGTATGAAAGTAATTGAAATTATTAATATCTCTCCAACAATAGCCGATACCCCCCGGTCCTTCATAAAATAATAAAAAGAAAAATAATATTTAAAAATTTTTAATGAAAAGCTCATTGGAAATCCTTTAGAAAAATCAATCTTCATAATTTTTATGA
>PNIT01000155.1 GCA_002878135.1 Candidatus Aciduliprofundum sp. | reverse complement strand
AAAAAAATGATGATAAAAATTTATATTTTTCAAACATTCCAAACATGTGAAGGAGATATCGGACAAAATAATTAAAATACTTTACGAAGGGGAGCTTACTCAAAGGGAACTTAGAAATAGGCTGAACATATCCAAATCCTATCTTTCCGAGATACTTAAGGCGATGGAAAATGATGGTTACATTCAGAGGAAAATGGTGAGCAAAAGAACAATCATTGTTGGTCTGAATAGGAAAAAATTTCTGAGGATAGGCATACTTAAGGCATCGGAGTATGCTGCCGTATTTTTGACTGCGAAGGATATTGATTACCTAAAGATTGATATTAACATTTATAACAATTCACTTGAAGAGATGAAGGATCTTCTAACGGAGAGGATAGACATTGCCTTTGCACCTGCCATAACAGGTTTGATATTCCATCTTGTGGATAATAGCGTAATAATGATCTCTGCCTGTTCTAGGGGTGGTTCTGGCATTATATATAAAGAGAATGTTGAGTACATGGGATCTACACTTTTATCCACCATGGACCTAAAATCAAGAATCTTTTCAGGTGGAAATGTGAAGATAAGGTACTTTTCATCTCCTGAGGAGATAATTGATTCATATTTAAGTGGAAAAATTCAGGCTATGGCCATTTGGGAGCCATATTTTACAATGGTAAACAGGGGAGAGAAGATTCAATTGGCTAAGGATCTAATATGCTGTGGCCTAATAACTCTGAATAAAAACCTTGATGAGAGAATAATTAAATTTAATGAAAAATTCAAAAAGAATTCGGAGGAATTGAGATTGGGAAGGAGGAGGGAGGAGGCAAGTATATTGATCTCAGAAAGGCTGAATATTCCATTTGATGTTATACTGAAGAGCCTTGAAAGCTATGAGTTCGAAACGGATGTAAATGATGAGGATATACACAAACTGACGGAAACCTTGGGAATTAATCTGAACCAAAGTATGATGAATTCATTCATAAATAAAAAATGATCATCTTGCAACTATCTTTATAACATCTCCATCCTTTAACTCATGATCTCTACCAAGTATCAGCTTCTTCTTAGCATCTATTGCCCTTATAAAATTATTTCCAAGATCTGTATGCACCTTATAAGCAAGATCAATTGCCCTAGATCCCTGTGGCATTAAAAATACATCTGGCAATACATTTCCTGCCTTATCTGTCCAGTGGGTCTCATCCTCTACAGGGTATACGGCAATCATCTTTAGCTGGTTAAAAACAGTTTCCTCCAGAACCCTTTGAACACCTGTTCCCCCATTCTTTTCCATAAAGATTGCAATCCTTGCAAGTGCCTTTTTTTGTTGTTCATTCAACCTTGATTCATCCAATATTTTGAATGTGATATCACCTGGCCTGTAACTTATTAATCCTGCCTTTGCTGCCCTTATGAGTGCTAGCTCATAATCAGCTGAGATCGGTATTACGGGATACCTTGATTTATTCCTGAGTTCATTCAATAGATTTTCATCCGCTATGTCAGCCTTGTTTGCAGCAACAACAATAGGTTTTGAGATCCTCAACAACTCCCTGGCAACAGATAGAAAATCCTGTTCCCCCCACTGATCCACAGGTCCAAATGATGCTTTCTGAAGTGCCAAAAAAACCTGGTTTTCATCTATTCCAAGACCGGAGAGTTGTTCAGCTATTATAGATTCAAGTTTTTCACCTGCAGTTTCTATCTTCCTTGAAACCTTTTTCCAGTTTCTTGATATTATCTCTGATATCCAGTATGCTATCTCCATCTCAATAAACTCCAGATCTTCGACTGGGTTTCCTGTACCCGGACCAACTATATTACCCTCCTTATCTGTTGTTCCAGACACATCTACCACATGTATGAGTGCATTTGAATTCCTGAGATCATCAAGGAATTTGTTACCAAGACCCTTCCCCTTGTGGGCATCTGGGACAAGCCCAGCAACATCCATAACATTTACAGGTATCAACCTTGTTCCTTCAATGCATAATGAGTTTCTGGGGTTACATTGCTTCCCAATTATTGTATGGGGACAATTTTTTCTTACATAGGCTGTACCAAGATGTGGTTCTATTGTTGTGAAGGGATAGTTTGCTATCTCAACAATATGCTGTGTTATGGATGAGAAGAATGTTGATTTTCCAACGTTTGGTTTCCCCACTATCCCTATTAATATCCCTACCACCTCACATAAACCTTAACAAGATCCCTACCATCGGGGCATTGGATCTGCTCATCAACACTTTCTATTTTTACCTTCATATTCTCCTTCAGCCACAGATGATTACACAATTCATAATATTTACAGTATATGTTAGAACAGGGTCTATTGTTTATGTTTATGGTTGATCCCTCAATGGCCATCTTTTTTTCAACAGTTATGGGCACTGGAAGCTCCTCTACCTCCACAGTTACTACCTTATTTAGATCATGAATTTTACACTGATGTTCCTTATCCCTTACATTTGTAATCCTGTAGTATTTACCTGGGGAGAGCATGAAACATATATTCCTTAAAGGGCAATCTCTGCACTCCTGAATACCCCCCAGATATTGGAAGACAAAATCCTTTTTTGCCATTCTCTTTCCAACAAGGGCGATCATCACCATTCATATCACCTCTGTTGCACGCAGTGCCTTTTCAGCCGCTTCCGCCGATATGCCAGTTTCGCCAAGTATTGTGTATCTATTTCTGACTGTATGTGCAATGGTGAGCGCCTTTATTGCCTCCTGCTCTGTAAGACCTATCTCCTTCGCCTTTGTTGGTGCTCCCATTACCTTCAAGGCATCCCTTATCCTCTTCCATTCCTGACCCTGAAGGAAACTCATAATTATTGTTCCAACACCCGCAATCTCCCCATGGAGTGCCCTTCCAGGGGCGATCATCTCCACGGCGTGCGTAAAAAGGTGTTCACTACCGCTTGCAGGTCTGGAGGATCCCGCAAGGCTCATTGCCATCCCTGAGGAAATTATCGCCTTTATTACTATCCAAACAGACTCCTCATCATTAGGCTTGAGCTGTGTAGAATAATTTATCATCTCCTCAGCCGTATACTTTGATATTGCGTATGCTGAGCTTGAGAATTCCTCACCCTTTAGCTTGTATGCAAGTTCCCAGTCCCTTATGGCTGTATAATTTGCAATAACATCTGCTGCACCTGCTATGAGGTATCTGTAGGGTGCCTTGACAATCACCGATGTATCAGCTATTATGGAGATTGGGACTGATGCCTCTGTTGAAACTATACCCCCTGAATTTTTAATTGTTGCCCTTGGGCTAGCCACACCATCGTGGGATGCTGATGTTGGCACAGATATGAATGGTATTGATAGATCATATGCCGCCTTTTTTGCTATGTCTATCTTAGTTCCACCACCTATACCGAGGATCAGATTAAAATTCCCCTCCCTTGTCTTATCCTTTACCTTCTCCACATTTTCTGAGGTAGCATCTCCTGTAATAAGGGTCTCAACCTGATAATCCCTTGAAATTATTGATTCAACAATTTTACCTGCAACACCATATGTTTTATTACCCGTAACGATGAGTATCCTACCGTTGAAACCCAGTGATTTTATTACCTCCCCAATCTTTTCCAATACCCCATGACCGGCGAGGATTATCCTTGGAAGTTCCATTTTCTTTACCTTGTTGAAACTCATGTATTTGAATAGAAAAAATAAACTATTATTAATCCTTTCCCCCCGCAATACAGGGGATACCATAGTAACTTTTTTTAACCTCATTTTGCTACTGTTAAGCAATGCCTGATAGAAATATGACCAAGTATAAATGTTCAGATATAAATGAAATAAAATTAGAGGGAGGGATTAATTTAGCATGGAGCTCAGCAGAAATGAAAAACTTCTTGTAAGGGCATTGAAGGAATCTGGTGGTAGAGCCACCATAGATGATCTCATGAAAAGATTAAACCTCTCAATAGTAGAGGTGATGAACGCCGCATCATGGTTAAAAATGAAGGGTGCGGTGAAGATAGAGGAAAAGCTGAGGATAGAATACAGACTGAGTTCGGAGGGCGAAAAATGCCTGAGGCTTGGCCTCCCTGAAAAGAGGCTGCTCGATAGGATACTTGAATCAAAGGTTGCTCTTATAGATGATTTAAAAAGGGAGCTTGGAAATGAAACCGTATCCCTTGGCATAGCATACCTGAAGGGAAATGGGATAGAGATAAAGGAAGGTAAGATCATTCTCAGTGATCCAGAAAAGGCAAGGGCCACAGTTGAGATGAACATGTATCATCTTAAGAATTTTCAGGATGTTGATGAGGAAATAAAGAAAAAATTGTTGAAAAGGGGTCTCATAGAAAAAAAGGAGAGCATAGAAAGGATAATTTTCCTCACAAGTATAGGGGAATCCATAAGTGAAAAGGATCTTGAATTGAGGGATGAAATAACACAGCTCACACCCCAGGATATACAGACCGGGTCCTGGAAGAATAAGGAACTTAAAAGATATGACATAAGGATGTTTACACCTCTTCCAGATATGGGAAGGGAACATCCCATAAGTGAGTTCATCTCCAGGGTAAGGAGGATCTTCCTTAGCATGGGATTCATGGAGATAGACGGTGATTATATAGTTCCCGCATTCTGGAACATGGACGCTCTATTTATACCCCAGGATCATCCTGCAAGGGATATGCAGGATACATTCTATATGGATTCTGTGGGCAATCTACCCGATTATGCACAAACAGTGAAAAAGATTCATGAGAATGGTGGTGGAATTTCCAGGGGCTGGAAATACTCCTGGGACAGCAATCTTGCTGTCAAGAATATACTCAGGACACATACAACAGTAAATTCCATAAAATATCTTTATGATCACAGGGAGGAGGATATAATAAGGGTCTTTATGATAGGCAGGGTTTTCAGGAGAGAGAATATGGATCCCACACACCTCCCAGAGTTCCATCAGATAGAGGGGATAATGGTCGAGCCAGGAAGCAATTTTTCAATGCTCCTTGGAACTTTGCATAGATTCTACAGCTCACTTGGATTCGAAAAAATAAAATTTAAACCATCATATTTCCCCTACACAGAACCAAGTGTTGAAGTTCATGTACTCTCAGAGGGTGGATGGCTCGAACTTGGGGGTGCAGGTGTATTTAGGCCTGAGGTAACATTACCCCTGGGCATAAAGAATAGGGTTCTAGCCTGGGGTCTAGGTCTAGAAAGGCTCGCAATGCTATATTACGGTTTAAAGGATATAAGGGATCTCTACATAGCCGATCTTGATAAGCTAAAATCCCTTCCTCTTCTTTAAATTATAACAGCTTGTGCATATACCAAGCGATGGAATGTAGTGATCCTCACACACTGGCCTACCACACAACTTGCAGACATGTGAAGCAGGCTTACCACATATGTAACAGAGTCCCAGAATCATCTTTTACCCTCCAGATATCTCAAATAGAACTCGGGATATGTTTCATAATCAAGTGGATCCACCTCTCCCGCCTCCATGAATCCTTTCAATCTTAATAAGCATGAATCACACCTTCCACAGGCCTTTTTACCTCCCCTATAACAGGACCATGTGAGATGATAGGGTACATTTAATTCCTTCCCTTTCTTTATTATCTGGGCCTTGGTCATATTTATGAGTGGTGCAACTATCTCTATTGGCCTACCCTCAACACCCACCTTTGTTGCCAATCTTGAAAGCCTGTTGAATTCCTCAATGTACTCTGGTCTGCAATCCGGATATCCTGAGTAATCTATTGCATTAACCCCTATGAATATTTTTTCAGCACCTATGGCTTCCGCATAAGAGAGAGCAATGGCCAGAAAAATAGTATTCCTTGCTGGAACATATGTAACGGGTATACCCTCACCAATATCAGAAACGTCACTTCTCTCTGGAACATCATAACCAGAGGTGAGCGCACTACCCCCTATCCTGTCAAGTGATACATCTATTATCTTCAATTCTCTTCCATAATATTCTGATATCTTCATGGCACTTTCAATCTCCCTTGAATGTCTCTGGCCATACCTGAAGGTGATTGGGTATACCTCATAGCCCATGCTTATAGCTATTGCAAGTGTCGTGGCACTATCAAGACCTCCCGATAGAAGGGAAACAGCCTTCATTTTTTTATCACCTTTTCATAGCAGGCCCCCTGCCCAGGTCCTTCCTCAACACATACAGTAATTCTCTCTATATTTTTACCCGGTGTAAAGGAATTCAGAAATCTTTCCATAATGTACCTTGAGATTTCCTCCGCCGTTGTTACCTCCACATCCATGAAATACACATCCTCGCTGGGGAATATGTATTCCTTATCCTGGAATGATACTATTACCCTTGCCTCAAGCTCCTGTATATCCATATATCTTGATCTTGAGGGCAATATTACATGATGATCTATCTTTTCAATGATCTCCCTGAATATCTTTTTAATCTCAACGAAATCGAAGAGCATATGGTCCTCTCCAAGATCACCTTCAACTGTTATCTTTAAGGCATAATCATGACCGTGTAGTCTCTGGCACTTACCGTGAAATGGTATGAAGTGTGATGCTGAAAATCTCAGGTTTGTTATCCATCCGTCTATCTGTATTTTCATAATAAAAAATAATGCGGATTTGGATATTAAATTTGTGAATTTTGAATTATCCTTAAAAAATACTTTACTCAGGATTAAGCATCTTTCTTTAATACCTCCCCAACATTGATTATGAGTAGAAGAAAATTTAATTAACTTTCATTAGATGTTTAATTATGCAGGCAAAGTTGAGGATCCTCTCAGGCTCATACGATAGGTCTGATGAAAAGAATGTTGTGATTGAATTATTCGGAAAAACTGACGATGGAAAAAGTGTTACAGTTAGGTATAAAAATTTCAGACCTTACTTCTTCGTTGTAGAACCACCCGAGGATCTGATTAGGGTTTGGAGCAGGGATCCAGAGATAATAAGCATGGATGATGTTGAACTCTGGGTTTCTGGGAAGGTAAGGAAATGTAAGAAGATTACATTGCACGCACCCTGGAAAGTTCCTACCTACAGGAAGGAGGCAAGTGAAAGGTGTCAGGTTCTTGCAGCAGACATACCTTTCCATCATAGATTTGTATACGACCTTGACCTTGGTTCATGCATCTTGGTTGAGGGGGAGGAGAAGAAGGATACAAAATATACCACAGACTATGTAATTGAGGCATCTTCCATAAGAAACGTTGATCCTTTTTTACCAGATCTTAAGATACTCTCCTTTGATATTGAGAATTCAATAAAGGAAAAAAGGATATTTACAATAGGTGTGGCAATATATGAGAATGGAAAGATAAGGACCACACATATAGAGGGAAAGGATAACAGGGATATAATAAATGGTTTCATAGATCTCATAAGAAAGGAGGATCCTGACGTTATTACAGGCTATAACATAGATGGTTATGATCTTCCATACATTATGGATATAGCCAGGGATCTAAAGATGGGTTTTCCCATTGCCAGGGACAGTTCAGAACCCCAGAGGATAATGGGTCAGTTCTGGAGGGTACACGGAAGAATAGTTGCGGATGCCTGGTGGAACGTTAAAAGGGAGATTAGACCTAAACAGGAGACATTGAATGCTGTGGCCAAGGATCTTCTTGGTGAAGAAAAGCTGGACGTGGACAGATCAAGAATGGATGAGGAATGGAATGAGAAGAAGGATAATGTGATAGAGTATTGTATAAACGATGCCGTGCTTGCACTGAAGATACTCATGAAGATAGAGGTGTTGAGAAAATATCAGGATCTCTCATCCGTTTCAAAACTACCCCTTGATGATGTTATGAATTCAGGTGCATCAACACTTATAGATTCAATCCTTATAAGGGAGGCTGACAGGAACAGGATTGGTGTACCCCTTATGATGTCCCAGGAGGAGGAAGAGGAGAAAATTGAAGGTGGCTATGTGCATACCATAGAACCAGGCCTATACCACTGGGTTTGTGTACTAGATTTTAAATCAATGTACCCTTCTATTATTATAAAATATAACATATGCTTTACAACGCTGAGCAGGGATGGTACCATCGTTAGTCCTTCAGGTGCAAGGTTTCTCTCGAAGGAAGTAAAGGAGGGTCTAGTACCAAAGATCCTTAGAAATCTTATGGCACAGAGGGATGAAATAAAGGAGAAGATGAAGGCTTCTGAGGGCGAGGCAAGAAGGTATTACGATGGGCTCCAGCAGGCCATTAAGATACTAATGAACTCATTCTATGGTGTATTCGCATCTTCATTCTACAGGTTTACAAATAAGGAGATAGGCTCAAGTATAACAGCATTTGGAAGGGAGACTGTGAAAAGCGTCATAAAGGATCTCACGGACAGGGGTATAAAGGTTGTATATGGTGATACGGATAGTGTATTCTTTATATCACCTAAGCAGAATCTTGATGAAACTGTGCAGTTTGGTATGAAGATAGCGGATGAGATCTCAAAAAAGGAGAATCTTATATTTGAATTCGAGCAGGTTCTAGAACCATTCTTTTCACACGGGGCAAAAAAGAGGTATGTGGGCAGGGTGGTATATCCACCAGAGGAGAGAGGACAGATCGTTGTGAGGGGTTACGAGACCAGGAGGACAGACAGCTTTGATCTGCAGAGCGAGGTACTGATGGAGATATTTCAGCTCATACTGGATGGTAAACTTGATGAGGCAAAGAAAAGATCAAAGGAGATCATTGAACAGGTAAAGAAGGGACAGGTTCCTGTTGAAAAACTTGTTATCTCAAGGAGTGTTAGGGATATAAAGCAGTACAAAAACCCTGATTCAATGCCAAACGTTCAGGCGGCAAAAAAGCTTCAGGAGATGGGTTATGAGTTCGTTCCTGGCATGAAGGTTTCATGGATAGTTGTGAATGATAGGAGGAGCCCACAGGAGGTGGAGCCGTTTGTGAGTGGCAGGCCATTTACAAAGAAGCCGGACTATGAGTATTACGCAAGAAGGCTTGCGGAGACACTATCAAGAATAACTGAGGTATTTGAACTTGATCAGAATGCCCTCATAACAGGGAAAAGACAGACAACACTCTTTGAGGAAAAGAAGAAAAAGAAAGGAACTCTTGAGGATTTCCTCTGAATAAATTGAAATAAGTGTGGGGTATTAACTTGAGTGTGTTTATCGATTACATAATTATTTTTCTATTATCATCGATCATATCTGGTAACAACAGCACGCTTATCGTAGGTCCACTTAGTTCTTCAGGTTTAATAAAAAAGAACTATACAACAATATTTGTTTCAATATTTATTACATTAGGTTTCATGATGGAAGGTGGAAAGATGCTATTCTCTATTTCATACATAACAAGCATGGATGTGGTTCCCCTATACATACTTGTTTCATCACTCATCCTTTTTATCATATTCTCCTTCATCTCTGTTCCACTCTCTGCGGGTATGGTTTTCTCCGGTTCAATCATGGGTTTTGCCCTATACTATAGATCCTTGAGTTATAGTGTTCTATTGATCTTCATCTCATGGGTAGCCTCTTTCCTGATTTCCATAATTTTTGGCTATGTAATATATAAAAGAATATCAAGGGGTAAGGTTAAGGTAACGGGTTCAAGATTCATATTTTTCCTTTTTATTTTTTCTAGCGTCTTTCTCTCATATACACTCGGTTCAAATACACTTGGATTCCTCTATGCAATTAGTCCTGACATATGGAGTTATACTGCAATAATATCGGGCATATTCTTTGGAACCTTTCTATTGAAGGGTTTTACATATAAAACTATAAAGAAATCAATAGTAAAACTGAACAGGGAGAGGGCAGTTGTTTCTCAGTTATCATCCTCAATGGTTGTGGAAGCCTTCACCCAGGCACATTTACCAGTTTCCATAACACAGGGTGTCCTAGGATCATTGATAGGTACAGGATTATCAAAGGGATACAATGAGGTAAACCTTAGCAAGGTAAATCAGCTAATACTCTCCTGGGTTTTAACACCACTACTTTCAGCCTTCCTTGTCATGGTAATGATAGTGATTTCACCAGGATTATAATGTCAGATGTATCCTCTGCCTCATCACTTATCTCATCAATCCTGTGTACTATGTTTTCTATCTGAAGTATTGTGAAGACATCAAGATCCTTTTCAACCTTGTGCAATTCCCTGAGAATTTTTAACTTTAAATCATCCAATCTGTTTTCAAAATCCTCTATCTCATTGCACATTGATATAATATCACCCTCACCCAAAAACAATTCCCTTACAGCTGAATCAAGTTTTTCAACAGATTTTATGGTAAGATCAATGTATTCATCGAAACCTGAGTCCCTTAAGAAATTTATACCTGGGAGGGGTATTCTTCTCTCCGTCATGGCCCTCACAGACTGGTTAATTTTGTTCATTACCTTATCAAGCTTCTCAGATAATGTGATAAAGATGAATCTATCCTCCGGAAAAAGTAAACCCAAGTAAAGCATCTTTTCATTCTCTTTTTTTATTGTTCTTGTATTGTTTGTTATATCCCTGATCTTAAGGGCTATATTATCCAGGGACTCATAATCAAGGTTCATGAGATGATTTCTTGCTTCCTTTAGAAGTATGGACGCATTCAATATTTCCTTTGATTGCCTGACATAATTTTCTGCCACCCTTATTTCATTCCTTTTTCTGAATATGCGCATGTTTTGTAAATTAAATGGGATTGTTTTAAACTTTTCCATCAGGACTTTTAGATATCCTTACCATGTTATACAAATTGTAAAAATCATAAAAATTATGAAGATTGATTTTTCTAAAGGATTTCCAATGAGCTTTTCATT
>PNIT01000128.1 GCA_002878135.1 Candidatus Aciduliprofundum sp. | reverse complement strand
GTTAATCATTATTCTAATATAAAAATATTGCTTCTAGCCTGAATGGGGCCGATCGGATTTGAACCGACGACCTTCCGGTTATCAGCCGGATGCTCCAACCAAGCTAAGCTACGGCCCCTGCTATGGTAAATGTTTGAATTCTATTTATAATTTTCTTCCTTTCCTATCCAGTTGTTCACCTTTTCTATTATCCTGTCAATTATATCACCAGAATTACCGAGGTAATTTTCAGGTTTAACAGTCTCTTCAAGTTCCTTTTCATTCATGAATTTTTTTACAGTATTGTCTGAAAGGAATAAATCCTTGAAATTCATCTTATTTGTCTGTGCAGTTATGGCATATCTCCTTACTATCTCATGAGCATCCTGCCTGCCCATACCCTTCTCAACAAGCTTTAATATGATATTTTCATCCATGATATAGTATTTTACATTCTCTAGGTTTTCCCTCATCCTTTCTTCATTAACCTTGAGGTTTTCAAACACCCAGATAGTTTTGTTTATTATATCATCTATGAGAATGGAAGCATGTGGTATTGTAAACCTTTCACCCGCACTGTTTGTGAGATCCCTTTCATGCCATAATATATTGTTCTCAAATGAGGGTATTATGAAGCTTCTGATTATCCTTGATAAACTGCATATATTTTCAGATGTTATTGGATTTATTTTATGTGCCATGGTGCTTGAACCTACCTGCTTCTCTACATCGAAATACTCCTGGACCTCCCCTATCTCGGGTCTCTGAAGATTCCTTATCTCCGTGGCCATTCTTTCAAGTGTGGTGGAAATATTGGATATGAGATATATGAATTCTATGTATCTATCCCTGCCAATTATCTGGGTAGGACCCTCCTCAACCCCAAGGCCGAGATAGTCCATAACTATTGATTCTATCTCCAGAGCTTTACCTCCAAAACCAGCACCCGTCCCAACAGCACCCATCATCTTTCCAACAAGGATCCTATGTCTGGATTCGAGTATTCTTTCATAATGCCTTGTAATCTCCGCAAGAAATACTGCGCATTTTAGTCCAAAGGTAATGGGAAGTGCATGCTGGCCGTGGGTTCTGCCAAGCATTATAGTATTCCTGTATCTAATTGAGAGTTTTCTCAGAGTTTTCATAAGAGACTTAAGATCCTCTTCCAATATCGCATAGAAATCCTTTAACTGAAGGGCAACTGCTGTATCAACTATGTCATTGGATGTTGCACCAAGATGAACATATCTTCCACTTTCACCTGCTATCTCTGTGATTGCCTTTACAATGGCCATCACATCATGTTTGGTTTCCTTCTCTATCTCCTTTACCCTTTCAAGCTTAACATTCTCGCACGCCTTCTTTATGTTCAGGAAATCATCCTCTTTAATCCTTCCAGTTCTGTAGTATGCATATGCAAGTGCTTCCTCTACCTTCAACATCTTTCTTAACCTATTTTCCTCAGTGAAAATTGATTTTGCAATATCCCTCCCATATCTGAATTCTAACGGGCATATCATAATTCAATATATCGCATCATGTTTAATATATTTAACCATACCCTTTGATTTAAGAATTTTAAATGAAATTATTGCTCCGTATCGATTTTTTTAAGTTTTAAACATCCAACATCTTTTCCAAATCTCCTCAAATTGAGCAAAATTAATTCAAAAGGTTATGAAATTTCTAGCATAAAAATCACATGAATACATTTACAAAAACTGAATTGATTTATAAAAAACCAATTATCGCAAAAATCTAAATAGAATAGAATAATCTACCTCTATGGTCGACATCTATGATTATGAATCACTTCTTAAGAGGGCAAGGGAAAAGGTAATACCCGTGGTACATTCAGGTGAAAGATTCCAGCTTCCGGAGGCCGATATAATCATTGAAGGTAAAAATACCATATTCAGAAATTTTATGGATTTCTGTAAAAAGATGGACAGGGATCCACAGCACTTTTCAAAATTCCTATTCAGGGAGCTTGGAACCGCTGGAACAATACAGGGTGAAAGGCTAATATTCAAGGGTAAGGTATCTCTGGCAGACATTAAGGATAGAATAAACCAGTACATAAAGACCTATGTGCTATGTTATGAATGCGGTAGTCCGGATACCATACTTAAAAAGGAGGACAGGATTGAAATCCTTGTTTGCAAAGCATGTGGTGCCATAAGACCCGTTACGGCGCATATAGAAATTAAGGTGCAGGAGGAGAAGATTGAGGAGGGAAAGGTTTACGAAGTAGAAATAATAGACATAAGCAGGGATGGGGATGGCATTGCAAAGAAAGGATCCTATACCATATATGTACCCAAGGCAAAGAAGGGACAGAAGTTAAAGGTAAAGATAGAGAAGATAAAGAAAAACATAGCATTCGGAACAATAGTTCAGTAGGTGGATTTTATGAAGGAGCTATCATCCTTGATAAAAAGGGAGATAGGTAAACCATCACCAATTAGAGAAATAATGAAAATGGCGGAACCAAAAAATATAATAAATATGGGCTTGAATCCAGAAGATGTAATATCATTTGGTGGTGGATGGGTGGACCATTATTCACCCGAGGATTTAAGAGAGGCATATATAAGGATACTGAGCGATAAAGAAAGATTTCACGCATCTGGTGGATATTCACCAACATCAGGATTTGATGAAACAAAGGAGTCCATTGTTAATTATTCCAGTATACTTTTCAATGAAAAGATTGAAAAGGAGAATATCATAATAGGAGGAAGCAGTACACAGCTCACCATTGATCTTTTCAGGACTCTTCTTGATCCAGGTGATGAGATAATACTGCCTGATCCCACCTATGCCAACTATTACGGGCAGCTTTCCTTTGTTTCAGACAAGATAAGGATTAAGGGAATACCCTTCTTGAGCCAGGACTGGCTATACATTGAGGATAAAAAGGAGATTTTGTCAAAGGTTCAGGAGGAGATGAGTAAAAAAAGAACCAAGGCCATGCTGCTTGCTTCACCTGATAACCCCACAAGTCAGATAATACCTGACGATTTTATGAAGGATCTCCTTAAGATTTCCAGGGATACGGGAACATATCTGGTCATAGATTATGCTTACAAAACACAGTATTTTTCAGATGAATATCCATCATATTTCTCTTTTTCCCCCCTGGATTATGAAAATCTAATAACAATTAATTCCAACAGTAAGTGGGGTAGGGGCCTAGGTAGAAGACTAGGATGGATTGAGGCATCAAAGGATATAATAAATGCCCTGGAGAGGGTACAGCAGACAAGCATACTTTGTCCAGACACCCTGCACCAGATGGCATTCAATGAATATATGAAGGATCCTAAAGGGCTGAAGAAATACATAGAGGATGTGAGGATCGATTACAAGAGGGCATCAGAAATAACTGTCCAGGCCATAAAAAAATATCTAGGTTTCAGGCACCTGGTTCCGCAGGGTGGTTTGTATGTGTCCGCAGATGTGGGTGAGGATTCGGACAATTTTGTGATTAGGGTTCTCAGAAATACAGGTGTAATATTTGTTCCTGGAAAGGGATTTGGTAAGACTATGAAAAATGGTATAAGGATATCATACGGTCCTCTTGTTAGAAAAAAGGAGAAGATAGAGGAAGGATTGTCCAGGGTGGGAAGATACATACATGGAAAATGAGGTGATCGTTGACACAAATGCACTCATGTTACCTTTCCAGAAGGGACTGGATATTGAAAAGAATCTTGAGGAACTCCTTGGGAGATTTACAATTATAGTTCCTGAAAGTGTAATCAGGGAACTTGAGAGATTATCACAGGGAAATCCTGAGGCAAGGGCAGCCCTATCATATTCAAAAAGGTTCAAGATTTTAAAAACAGATTTAGAAGGTGATAAATCCATTATAAAGATTGCTGAGAATTTGAAATGTTATGTTCTAACAAATGATTCAAGAATGATAAGAATATTAAAAAGGAAAGGGATTAAGGTGATCAGGCCCAGGGGTGAAAGGAGGCTGGTTTTTGCATGAAAAAATTCGAGGCCATATATATGCTCAGTGAAATAGCAATGAGGGATGGTATCTACAGGTACTTAACAATAAAAACTGGCGTATTCGGTAGGGAGATAGGCTTTAGTCAGCAGAGCACATCAAGGAAATTGAATGAGCTCTATTCTCAAGGTCTCATCGATAAGGTGGTCTTAATAAGGGGTTTGAAGGTAAAGATAACGAAGAAGGGTATAGATTATCTAATGGATGAGATTAAAAAGATGGGATTAATAGGGGAAAAAATAAGGAGAATAATCATCGAGGGAAGTGTTACAAGTGGAATGGGTGAGGGTACATACTATATGAGCAGGGAGGGATATATAAGGCAGTTTATGTCCTTCTTTGGTGAGAGACCATATCCAGGTACCCTTAATATACTTCTTGACAATGAGATGGGTGAAATAATATCATTCCTCAAAAGTAATTATAGATACAGATTGAATGGTTTCAGGGAAATGGAAAGAACCTTCGGTGATGTCATCCTGCACAGGGCCACATTGAATGGTCATCCCTGTTTCATAATATTTCCTGAAAGGGGTCATTATGAAAATGTTGTGGAGATCGTGAGCTCGGAAAACCTCAGGAATAAGTTTTCATTGAAGGATGGTGACAGGGTAAAGCTTGAGGTATTTCCCTATGATTAGATTATGTGCTGAATTATATCCTCCCTTTCCATCTCCCTCTCACAGTACTTGCATTTTATCCTTATTGGGTCTGTTGAAATAACATAAAATTCAGGAACAACAGGCTCGTTAGCATTGGTAACACAGGCAGGGTTTGAACATTTGACTATACCTGCGATTTCTGATGGTGGTACAACATTGTATTTTTCAACAACCTCATAATCCTTTATCTTATTGACGGTAGCATTTGGAGCTATAAGTGCAATCTTAGCAATCTCCTTGGATGCAAGATACCTATCCTCTATCTTAACAATATCCTTGAATCCACTCTTTTTGCTCATTACGTGGATGCCTATACTCACCGTTGTCTTTATGTTTTCATCTATGTTGAGTATCTTGAGCACCTTCAGGGCCATACCTGATGGTATGTGATCTATTACGGTTCCATTCCTTATCTTTTCAATCTTTAACTCCTTCTCCTGCATCTACCTCACCCCCATCACCATGCTCAATATGGCCATTCTCACGGGCACTCCATTGAAGGCCTGTTCAAAGTATTTGGCATGGGGAGTGTAATCCACCTCTGGAGATATCTCATCAATCCTTGGGAGTGGATGGAGTATAATGAGGTCCTTTTTGGCCTTTTCAAGTATTGAGAGATCAATCCTGTAAGATCCTGCAATCTTTAGATACTCATTTATATCTGGGAATCTTTCCTTCTGTATCCTGGTCACATAAAGAACATCAAGATCTCCTATCACGGATAGAAGATTTTCACTCTTCTTAATCTTAATCTTTTCATTTATCTCCCTTGTTATGTGTTCAGGCATCTCAAGACCCTTAGGTGAGATCATGTATAAATTTGCACCAAAATCTGCAAGTGCAAGCGCCAGTGAATGAACAGTCCTCCCATACTTAAGATCCCCCAGGAGACCTATGTTCAGGTTTTCAATCTTTCCCAGATTTGACCATATTGTGAATAAATCAAGTAAGGTCTGGGTAGGATGCTGTCCAGCGCCATCGCCTGCATTTATAACAGGATGGTCGGCAAATTTACTCGCAAGTTTAGCTGCACCCTCATAACTGTGCCTTATTACAATCACATCAGAATATGAATCCACAATTCTTATAGTGTCGGCCAGCGTTTCACCCTTTGATATTGATGTTGTTTTAGGGTCAGCAAAACTTATTACATCACCGCCCAGCCTGTGCATTGCAGTTTCAAAGGAGAACCTTGTCCTTGTGCTTGGTTCAAAGAAAAGTGTAGCTAGAATCTTTCCCCTGAGCAGATCTATGCTCTTCCCCTTTGCTATGGGTACCATCTCCTTTGCCACTTCAAAAATCTCAAATATCTCCTTCTTTGAAAGGTCTCTTATTGTTGTAATATCTTTTCCCTTTAACATCATAATAAAATAGTTATCCTTTATTTAAATCTTTTACAATTTTTTAAAAAATGTATTTTCAATGGAATGATATAATATTTTATTAACCCGTATTGGATTACCTTACACATGGAACTTGAAAATGTTATTCTGGATGCAATAAAGCTGGCGGAAACAACGATACCCTCAGACGTTTATGAGCATCTTAATCTTGCATATAATAAGGAAAAAAATGAGATATCCAGGTCTCAGCTTAAATCAATACTGGATAATGTTGAATATGCAAGGGAAAAATCACTTCCAATATGCCAGGATACTGGTACCCAGACATTTTTCCTGGACGTTGGATTTGATTTTCCATTCAAGAAGGAACTCGTGAACTCAATCATAAAGGCTGTATCCAGTGCAACATCTCTCTATTATATCAGGCCGAATGCAGTGGACCCATTCACAGGAAAAAATCCTGGAAATAATGTAGGCAGGTATATCCCCTACATCAACTGGTTTCTCAGGGAGGGCAATGATGCTACGGTGTATGTACTTCCAAAAGGGGGAGGATCAGAGAACGCAAGTGCACTTTCAATGCTCAAGCCAGGCGAGGGCATAAAGGGTATAAAAAAATTTGTGGTGGATCAGCTTGTAAAGGCAGGTGCAAACCCCTGCCCACCTACAATCATAGGTCTTGGCATAGGTGGAGGTTCAGATCTTTCGCTCATACTTGCAAAAAAGGCACTGCTGAGACCACTCGGTGTAAGGCATGAGGAGAAGAGGGTAGCGGATCTTGAACTTGAGCTTCTTGAATTAGCCAACAGGACAGGCGTGGGTACAATGGGGTGGGGTGGAAGCGTCTCTGTTCTGGATGTTCATATTGAATATGCCTACAGGCACCCTGCCTCATTGCCTGTGGGAATGGTGGTGCAGTGCTGGGCTGACAGGAGAGCAAAGATTCATATTGATTCAAAGGGTAATGTGGAGGTGAAACAATGATCTATAATCTCAGGATACCTGAAGACCTGGATAAGGTAAGTGGTTTAAAAATGGGGGATGTTCTTTACATAACGGGTAAGGTTTTCACTGCCAGGGATGAGGCGCACCAGCTTATGCTGGAACTCCATGAGAAGGGTGAAAATCTGCCATTTAAACCCTCAGAGATGGTAATGTACCACTGCGGTCCTGTGGTTAAAAAGGAGAATGGTGAATGGAAGGTTCTTGCAGCAGGACCCACAACATCCTCTAGAATGGATCTCTTTGAAAAGGAGGTAATAGAGATCTATGGTGTAAGGATAATAGTGGGAAAGGGGGGAATGGGCGATAGAACGGCAGAGGCCTTGAAGAATGTGGGTGGCATATACGCAACATACACTGGTGGTGCCGGAGCTCTAGCCGCAAGGAGTTTCAGAAAGGTTCTGGATGTTTACTTCCTTGAGGAACTTGGATCCCCTGAAGCCATATGGATCTTTGATGCAGAAAATTTTGGGCCTCTGATAGTTTCAATAGACCCCCAGGGAAACAACTGGAATAAGATATCAAGGGAAGAGATGGAGAAAAGGAAGAGGGAGATTTTTGAATTGATCGATCATGAAGGTCATTGAGAATATTTCAGAATTAATCACCATACCCAACGATGGCAGGCATCCTAAGAGGGGGGAGGGGATGCGTGATCTCGGCATTATAAGGAATGTGAACCTATGGATAGAGGATGGTAAGGTATTGAGGATAACACGGGAGATGCCAGATAGGGTGGATGAAAAAATAGATGCCAGGGGAAAGGTGGTAATGCCATCATTCGTTGATCCACATACACACCCCGTTTTCTCAGGTTATAGGGACTTTGAACTGTCATTAAAGATCTCCGGAAAAACCTATCAGGATATTTTAAAATCCGGTGGTGGCATATTCTACACTGTTGATAGGACGAGGGAGGCATCAGAGGATGAACTATTCAGGGAATCATCAAAAAGGATTGAATACATGATAAAGCATGGGACACTAGCTGCTGAATCCAAATCAGGTTATGGTCTGGATCTTGAAAATGAGTTAAAGATTCTGAAGGTTATAAGAAGATTATCGAGGGAATATCCAATAACCCTTGTTCCCACATTCCTCCTGCATGTTGTACCCAGGAAGAGGGAGGAAGGTGATTATGTTTTAGAGATGATTGATGCCCTTGATACCTTAAAGAGATATGCTGTGAACGTTGATGTATTCTGCGATAAGGGTGCTTTCTCATCCCAGTGGACAGAGATATTCCTTAAAAAGGCAAGGGAGAAGGGATTCAACCTTAAGATGCATGCGGATGAGCTTGAATACATAGGATGCAGTTCTCTTATAAATAAACTTGACTTCATCTCCATGGATCACCTGATAAAGACACCGGATGAAGTTATAGTGGAAATGTCAAGGAAGGATACGGTAGCTGTTCTACTACCTGGTACACCATTCACCCTTCTGGAGGATAAATACGCAAATGCAAGAAAATTCATAGATAATAATGTTCCAGTTGCTGTGGGAACTGATCTGAACCCAAACTGTTACACTGAAAGCATGCAGGAGATTATTGCACTATCCATTTACAAGATGAGGATGAGTGTAGAGGAGGCCATTACAGCATCAACATACAATGCCGCATTTGCCACTGGCGTTCAGGACAGGTATGGTTCAATAGGTGAGGGTAAGGAAGCGAACCTCCTTATTCTTGATATACCATCATATACACATCTGGGCTACCATTTTGGCGTAAACCTAGTTTCCGATATAGTATGGAAAGGGGAATTGATCTAAACGTATTTATAAAAACCTTCCCCAGTTTTTCTTCCAAGCTTTCCAGCGGAGACCATCTTTTTTAATAGGGGTGCAGGCCTGTACTTTGGATCCCCAGTTTCCTGGTAAAGAACATTCATGATATCAAGGCAGACATCAAGTCCAATTAAATCTGCAAGCTCCAGAGGTCCCATGGGATGATTCAGGCCATATTTCGCCACCTTATCAATGTCCTCTTTTGTTGCTACACCCTCCATCAGTGAGAATATGGCCTCGTTTATAAGTGGCATAAGGATTCTGTTCGCAACGAATCCCGGATAATCATTTACAACAACGGGTATTTTTCCCAGGGAACTGGATAGGTCAACGATGAATTTTACAGTATCATCGGAGGTTGAATAGCCCCTTACCACCTCAACAAGCTTCATAAGTGGGACTGGATTAAAGAAATGCATACCTATAAACCTCTCCTGCCTCTTTGTCTGGGAAGCTAGCCTTGTTATTGATATTGAGGAGGTATTGGAGGCAAAGATTGCCTCCTTTTTGACAATTGAATCAAGATAACCAAAAAGCTCTGCCTTCATCTCAAACTTCTCAACTATGGCCTCAACTATTAGATCACAGTCCTTCACATCATCCCTGTTAAGTGATGTTTTAATCCTCCTCATTATTTCTTCTGGTTCCTCTTTAATTGTACCCTTTTCCCTGAGTTTCTTCAGGCTATTTCCTATGCCCTCTAGTCCAGACTTCAGATATTTCTCATCTATATCCACCAGTATTACACTGTGGCCGTATGTTGCAAAGATCTGTGCTATACCTCTTCCCATAGTTCCTGCTCCAAATACTCCAACAAACATATTCATCTCCTCCTTAGGTTTTCAACAATTATGGAGACTGCATTACCACCGCCAAGGCATATGGTTTCAAGACCATAAGTGCCATTCACCTCCATAAGAGAATGGAGAAGTGTGGTGAGCACCCTTGCACCGCTTGCGCCTATGGGGTGCCCAAGGGCTACTGCACCACCGTGTATATTGAAAATTTCATCTGGTATGCCCAGTGCCTTTTTTACAGCAACACTTGCAGATGCATATGCCTCATTGTGTTCAAACACATCTATATCATCTATTTTCATTCCAGTTTTTTCAAGAAGGGCCCTTGTACCAGGTATGGGTGCCTCCATCACATAGAGTGGATCCACACCGATGGAGTTGTAAGAAATTATCCTTGCCATGGGTTCTATTCCCAGTTCCTTAGTCATCCTTTCACTCATTAGAACAACTGAAGCTGCACCATCGCTGAGCTGTGATGCATTTCCAGCAGTAACGTATTTACCATCCTTCAAGACAGGTTTCAGTGCCAGGAGTTTGTCAACGGTGGTATCATCCCTGATGCCCTCATCATTCCTCAATTCACCGTTGGGCGTTTTTACAGGGACAATCTCCTTTTCAAACCTGCCAGAATCCCTTGCCTCCTTTGCCCTCATATGGCTTCTATAGGCAAATTCATCAATCTCCTGCCTTGTTAGGTTATATTTTTCAGCTATAACCTCACCTGTCTTTATCATGTGCACATTATAGTATGCATCCCACAGGCCATCCAGTATCATTTCATCGTAGAATGTTGTATTATCATATCTCAGACCGAATCTTACACCCCTCACGAAGTATGGTGCCTGGCTCATATTCTCCATGCCACCAGCAACAATTATGTCAGCATCCCCGGCCTTTATGGCCTGCGCTCCAAGCGTAACTGCCTTAAGCCCTGACCCGCACACCTTGTTGACTGTGAATGCATTGATCTTATTTGGGAATAGGGCATTCAGGGCCACCTGCCTTGCAGGGTTCTGCCCCAGACCACACTGTAAAACATTGCCCATTATTACCTCATCCACAAGATCCTTTTCAATACCCGCCCTCTTAATCGCCCCTTCAACTGCAATCTTACCAAGCTCCACGGCGGGTGTATTTAAGAGGGATTTACCATACTTTCCAATAGGTGTTCTAACAGCCGATACAATATAAACATCCATGCTTGGTAATAGCATTAAAATTAAAAAAGTTTTTATTTATTATGACAATGAAAGATAACAATGAACTAC